>NZ_JBEXID010000006.1:0-194393 GCF_040608395.1 Streptomyces sp. NPDC005181 | reverse complement strand
TTAATCTATAAGTAGTTATATCTTTTTTTTTTTTGTGTTTAGTTTATAACAGTGGCGCCCACCCCCGCCCGCCCGCCCCCCCGCGCGGGGCCGCCCCCGCCCCCCCCACAGCCGCGAGACGGTCGTGGGCGTCGAGCATCAGCGAGCGCCAGCCGGCGGCCTTGAGACCGAAGGTGGTGGGCACGGCGTGCTGGGTCAGCGTGCGTCCGGCGATCGGTGTGTCGCGGTGCTCGGCGGCGAGTCGCGCCACGCCGTCGGCCGCGCGTCCGAGGTCGGCGAGGACGGGTTCCAGGGCGCGGGCGGCGACCAGCATGGCGGCCGTGTCCAGGATGTCCTGGCTGGTGGCGCCGCGGTGCACATGGGCGGCAGCCTGCCGGTCGCGCTCGGCGACGGCCGCGGTCAGGTCGGCGACGAGCGGGATGACGGGGTTGCCGCCGGAGCGGGCGCGCAGTGCGAGATCCCGGACGTCGTAGCGGCCGGTCTCGTCGGCCGCCGCTGTGACGGCCTGCGCCGCCGCGGCGGGGGCGAGGCCCAGTGCGGCCTGTGCGCGGGTCAGCGCGGCTTCGGCATCAAGCATCGCGCGGACGTAGGCGGCGTCGCCGGTGGCGGCCTCGACCGGTGACCCGGCCGGCCCCGGGGAGAGCAGGCCGAAGTCCTCGGCGGCGTCAGTCGAAGGCAAGGAAGACCGTCTCCTCGTGCTCACCGTCACCCTGCAGCCGGATGTCGAAGCGGTGCAGTCGCTCCCCGTGGGCGACGGCGAGGAGGGTGGCGCGGCGCTCGGGCTCCAGGCCGGCCAGCAGCGGGTCGGCCGCGGCGTCGGTCAGGCCGGGCAGGTAGATCCGGGTGTGCAGATGGTGCAGCAGACCACGGGCGAAGACGATCACCGAGAGGTAGGGGACGCCGCCGGGCGGCAGCGTACGCAGTTCGTAGTGGCCGTCCGCGTCGGTCCCCACGCGGCCGAAGCCGGTGAAGCCGACGTCGCCCCGGCCGATGACCGCTCCGGTGACGGGGTCGCGGCGCAGCGACCCGGGCGCGCCGCGGCGTGAGCCGTCGGGTGCGGGCTGCCAGGTCTCGATGAGGGCGTCGGGGACGGGAGCTCCGGCGCCGTCGTAGACGTAGCCGTGGACGGTGAGGGCGTCAGGGTGTCCGGCGGGCGCGATCTCGCCGCCCTTGGCGAAGGGCAGCGCGTAGCCGTAGAACGGGCCCACGGTCTGCGACGGGGTGGTGGACATCAGCGGCCCTCCTCGATCCAGGTGGCGGCCGGTCCGTCGAGGACGATGTCCCAGCGGTAGCCGAGCGACCATTCGGGGGTGGACAGGTCGTGGTCGTAGGCCGCGACGAGCCGCCGGCGCGCGGAGTCGTCGGTGACGGACTGGAGGATGGGGTCGAAGGCGAAGAGGGGGTCCCCCGGAAAGTACATCTGGGTGATCAGCCGCTGGGTGAAGGCGTTGCCGAAGAGCGAGAAGTGGATGTGGGCAGGACGCCAGGCGTTGACGTGGTTGCGCCAGGGGTAGGTGCCCGGCTTGACGGTGACGAACTCGTACGCGCCCTGATCGTCGGTCAGGCAGCGGCCGACGCCGGTGAAGTTGGGGTCGAGAGGGGCGGGGTGGTCGTCGCGCTGATGCGCGTAGCGGCCCGAGGCGTTGGCCTGCCAGACCTCCACCAGCTGGCCGCGCACCGGGCGGCCGTCGCGGTCCAGGACCCGGCCGGTGACCCTGATCCGCTCGCCGAGCGGCTCCCCCCGGTGACGGCGGGTCAGGTCGTGGTCGAGGGAGATGACATCGGTGACTCCGAAGACCGGGCCGGAGAGCTCCACTGCCTCGGGGTCGTGCAGGGCGACCAGCGGCCTGCCGGGGTGGCGCAGGACGCTGCTGCGGTACGGGGCGTAACCGCGGTCGGGGTGGCTGCGCTCGGGCGCGCCGGCGGCCACGGCCTTGGCGTAGGCCTCGCGCTGCTCGGCTATCTCCGCGGAGATTTGACCTTGGGTCAGAGGGGTGGTCATACGGGGGTTTCCTACCTTTCCAGGACCAGGGCGGGGCCCTGTCCGACGCCGATGCGCAGGGCGGCGAGGCCGGTTCCGGAGCCCGCGGCAGCGAGCTGGTGGGCGACGGCTCCGGCGATACGGGCACCGGAGGCACCGAGCGGGTGGCCGATGGCGATGGCTCCGCCACGCGGGTTGACGACCGCAGGGTCGAGAGCGGGCCATTCGGCCAGGCAGCCCGGGGACTGGGCGGCGAAGGCCTCGTTGAGTTCGAAGTGGTGAGGTCGCCGAAGCCGCGGCCTGCCCTGTCAGGGCCTTCCTGACGGCCTCGACGGGACCGAGCCCCCTCAACGAGTTCGTCAGATGAACTTAAGTTCACACTGCCGCTCATTCTGATCCCCGATCCCCCGTTCGTCAACGGCCCGGGACGTCGCGGCGCAGCCTCCCTGTCGCAGAGGCCGGAGCGGGCCTCCCCGGAATCTTGCGTTCGTTGGATGAACAATGGTTCGCGGTGTGACGTGAGTTTCGGGAAAAGCAACGGGCTTGTCAATGGTTCGGGCACCGCATGTGCCGCGCCGATGAGGGCGCGCGAGAAGCCCGGAGGGGATCCGCTCCGGGGCCGGGGTGTGAACGCCACCGCGTGCGGCGCGCAGCCCGGCGACGCGCCCGGGACGGCTCCGGTCTGCCGGAACCGGGTGGTGAATGCGGCGGCCTGGGTGCGGCCCGCCGTCCGGGCTCCGCTCGCTGCAGCCGGGACGGCCGCGGTACCGCCGCCCCCTCGTAGGCCCGGGTCTTTCGTTCGGATCAGGCCGGACCGCGTGGCCCGGCATGATCCGGACGAGGCCTTAGTTCAGCAACGCCCTCGCCGCGCGCGCCCGTCCTCTGATCGCCTCCGCGGCTGTCGGCTCCACCGCCCCCACCAGCTCCGCGTACTCCTCCATCTCCGCCGCTCCGCGGAGGAACTCCCCGCTCTGTACGAGCAGCTGAGCCCGCTCGTACCGCAGCCTCGCCGGGTGGGACGGCAGCAGCAGCGAGAGTTCCACCGCCCAGAGCGCCACCCGCGTGCTCTCCGGGCGGACCGCCGCCCACGCCCTGATGTTGTTCAGGATCCGCAGCACGATCTCCAGCGGGCGGGCCGGCACCAGCATCGACGGTTCCAGCGGCGCTCCGGTCGCCCCCGTCACCAGCAGCTCCGCGTCCTGCCCGGTCATCGGCCGGCCGCCGGCGAACGGGTCGGCCAGCACCCGTTCGGCCGGATCGCCGAACCCGACGACGAAATGACCCGGCAGTGCCACCCCGTACACCGGGGCGCCCGCCCGCCGCGCCACCTCGATCCACACCACCGACAGCAGGATCGGCAGTCCGCGCCGGCGCCGCAGCACGTGGTGCAGCAGTGACGACTCCAGCCGCTGGTAGTCCGCCGAGGAGCCCGCGAACCCGCACCGCTCGCCGAGCAGTTCGGCCAGCGCCGAGGCCCAGGCAGGCCCGCTCCGTACCCCGTACGGAAGCAGGCCCGCCAGCCGGTCCAGCTCGATCTGCGCCGCGTCGATCCCGGCCGCGTCCAGTGCCGGGTCGGCCTCCGCGGCCAGCAGCAGGCAGAGCAGCGCCAGATCCGGCCGTTCGGCGCGCGCCTCCTCGGCGAACTGCCGTCGGAGCTCGTCCCGCCCGGAGCCCGACGGGTTCTCGGGGTCCGGCGGATCCGGTGGGTTCGGGGGGTTCGGCGGGTTCATGGGGGACACGTATGTACCTTCCCCGGTTACGCCGACCGGAAGTGGTGATAGAGGTGATGCGTCACGAACCCCATCCGGTCGTAGAGCGCACGCGCGCCCTCGTTGTCCTCCTCCACCTGCAGCCACGCCGCCGACGCGCCCTCGTCCAGCGCCTGGCGGGCCAGGGCGGTCATCACGGCGGTGGCGAGACCCCGGCGCCGGTACGCGGCACCGACCTCGACGGCCATGAAGCCCGCCCAGCGCCCGTCCACCACACACCGCCCGATCGCCGCGGGCGCCTCGCCCTCCGCGTCACCCGGCACGGTCGCGAACCACACCGAGGGCCCGCTGCCCAGCACCTTCAGCACATGAGGGCCGGGGGTGTCGAACCGCTGGTAGCGCGAGAGCCACCTCTCGTCGATCTCCCGGCTCAGCCGCACCGGCGCGATGTCCGCGTCCAGATCGCCGATCGGGGCCAGCGCCGCGATCCGTAGCTGCGCCGTCACCTCGCGCCGCCACCCATGGCGCTCCAGCTCCGCGCACAGCTCCTCCTGCGTGCCCTCGGCGCCGGTCGCGGTCTGGATGTACGCGGGCAGGCCCCGGTCGTCGTACCACCGTTTCACCCGTGCGAGCGCCTCGTCGAGCGGGATCCCCGGGTCGCCGAGCGGCAGCACGGAGTTGGCGCGCCGGGTGAAGCCGGCCGCGGAGCGCAGCAGCCAGTCGCCGAGCGGTTCGCTCTCGACGGGCTGCCAGGCGCGGGCACAGACGGGGGCGAGCTCCGCGAACGTGGCAGCCGGACCCCGGCGCCGGGCCGGTGCGGACGGCACGACCTTGCCCGCCACCAGCGACGATTCGGCGATATGGACGGACTCACCGCTCTTCGGTGTGATCGACAGCACACCGGCGTCCCACGATGTGAGAACACCTACCGTGTCGGTGAACTTCGTCCCCGCCGCGTCGCCCTTGGAGCGGCGTCGGACTGATACCCGTTTGCCCACGTCAGCTGGTGTAATTCGGACCTCAAGCCGTCCGCCGATGGTGAATTCCACAGCTCTGTCCGCCCCTCCTGTTCGGTTCGTGCCCAAGAACGGAGATACTAGACGTGGGCATCGACGACGCCGCGCTCCCGCGCGAGAGCCAACGCCCTACCGAGGAGGAACGACAGCGTGACCTACGTCATCGCGCAGCCTTGTGTCGACGTAAAGGACAAGGCCTGCATCGAAGAGTGCCCCGTCGACTGCATCTACGAGGGCCAGCGGTCCTTGTACATCCACCCGGACGAATGCGTCGACTGTGGAGCCTGTGAGCCGGTATGCCCGGTCGAGGCGATCTTCTACGAGGACGACACCCCGGAGGAGTGGAAGGACTACTACAAGGCGAACGTCGAGTTCTTCGACGACCTCGGGTCGCCCGGTGGTGCCTCCAAGCTGGGCCTGATCGAACGCGACCACGCGTTCATCGCAGCACTGCCACCGCAGAACCAGTAAGCAGCGGCCGGCACGTGCGCCGCCCCGGTCCCGTACGGCTCGTCACCGTGCGGGGCCGAGGTGTTTTCCGGCCCGGGCCACCGGCAGCCCCCGAACCACCCGCATCACCCTCGTAACCCTCGTACGAGAAAGCAGAGATCCGTGTCCGCAGCAGTCTCCTCCCGCCTCCCGGTCTTCCCCTGGGACAAGCTCGCGCCCTACAAGTCGACCGCTGCGGCCCACCCGGACGGCATCGTCGACCTGTCCGTCGGCACCCCCGTCGACCCGGTGCCCGATCTGATCCAGCAGGCGCTCGTCGCCGCCGCGGACAGCCCGGGCTACCCGACGGTGTGGGGAACGGCCGAACTCCGCGACGCCCTCACCGGCTGGGTGGAACGGCGCCTCGGCGCGGTCGCCGTGGCGCACGAGAACGTGCTGCCGGTCGTCGGCTCCAAGGAGCTCGTGGCCTGGCTGCCGACCCAGCTCGGCCTCTGCGCGGGCGACAAGGTGGCGTACCCGCGGCTCGCCTACCCGACGTACGAGGTGGGCGCCCGGCTCTGCGGCGCCGAGCCCCTCGTCTACGACGACCCGACCGAGCTCGACCCGGCCGGCCTCAAGCTGCTCTGGCTCAACTCGCCGTCCAATCCGACCGGCCGCGTCCTGTCCAAGGACGAGCTGACCCGGATCGTCGCCTGGGCGCGCGAGCACGACGTGCTGGTCTTCAGCGACGAGTGCTACCTGGAGCTGGGCTGGGAGGCCGAACCGGTCTCCGTGCTCCACCCCGACGTCTGCGGCGGTACGTACGAGGGCATCGTCGCCGTTCACTCGCTCTCCAAGCGCTCCAACCTCGCCGGATACCGTGCGGCCTTCATCGCGGGCGACGCGGCCGTCCTCGGCGAGCTGCTGCTGATCCGCAAGCACGGCGGAATGATGACGCCCGCCCCGGTCCAGGCGGCGACCATCGCGGCGCTCGGCGACGACGCGCACGTCGCCGCGCAGCGGACCCGGTACGCGGAGCGGCGCGCGGCATTGCGGGCGGCGCTGGAGGCCCACGGCTTCCGGATCGAGCACAGCGAGGCGAGCCTCTACCTGTGGGCGACGCGCGACGAACCGTGCTGGGAGACCGTGGCGTACCTCGCGGAGCTCGGCATCCTCGTGGCGCCCGGCGACTTCTACGGACCCGCGGGCGACCGCTTCGTACGCGTGGCGTTCACGGCGACGGACGAGCGCGTCGAGGCAGCGGTCAAGCGGCTGTCCTGAGCCGGACGACATGACCGGCATCCCGTGATCTGCATCGCATGATCTGAAGGACACGCGCGAGAGGGCCTCGGGAGTGCGCACCCGAGGCCCTCTCGCGCGTGTCGTGCCGACTGGATCAGCCGATCGGCAGCCCCTGGGTGGGCAGGCCCTGGGTGGGCAGGCCCTGCGTCGGCAGGCCGCCGCCGGCGAGGCTGTCGGTGGGCAGACCGCCCTTGGCTGCGGCACCGGTGGCCCCGCCGACCAGCTCACCGGCGCTGCCCGCGGCCTCACCGGCGGCCTTCTGCGCGGTGGGGACGACCGTGCCGCCCGTCTTGCCTGCGGCCGGGAGGGTCGTCCCGACGATCTTGCCGCCGGTGGCGCCTGCGGCCTTGGTGCCCTGCTGGGACGCGCCGTCGACGGCCTTGTCGAGGCCTGCGCCGTCAACCGTGGTCAGACCGCCGAGCTCGGGGGTCTGCGGGAGCTCCGCGGCACCTGCGGCGCCGGCCGCACCGACCACGGGGGCTGCACCCGCCGCGATCAGCAGCGCGGCACGGGCGATCCGACGGGTCAGGGGGAGGGACATGATGCTCCTTCGACGGTGTGGATTCTGTCTGTCCGTTGACCGGACGCAGTGACAACCGTCGTGGGGGAGGGAGAGGTTGCGGTGTGCCGAGGTAAAGAGTCGGTAATGCGTCACATAATCGGCAACGGAGGAACCCGGGCAAACATTGCATTCATCGAGTGTTCGATGAACCGTCACTTCTCTTTGTTCGCAAGGGATTTGGCGCACAGAGGGAGAGCTGTCGAAAGCGTGCGGTGACGGCCGGTTCCGGAAAGGCCGGATGGCCCGTACGGGCGACCTTCCGTACTAGCGAACGAGCCGTATGCGGACCGCTGTGGTGCCCCCTTCCGTGCGCTCCGTCCGCCAGCCCGACCCGGCCTTCCATATCCGTCCCGCATACGCGACCTCGTCGATGTCCAGCGCCTCGGCCTGCGCCACGGCCCAGTGCGCGAGCTCCCAGCCGCGCTGCGCCGTGCCACCGTCCCCGGCGGTCCGGGCGGACTTCACCGGCACCGAGACCGTGCCCGCCGCCGACGCCCCGCCCGCCGACGCCCCGCCCGCCGACGCCACACCCTTCGCCGCGCCCGTGGTGGGCAGCACGCCCTTGCCGAAGGTCCGCACCAACTCCGCGCGAACCTTCGCCGCGTCGGCCGCTGCGGCCGACGTCCGGGTCGGCCTGCAGTTGAGCGCCGTGGGCGTACGGCCGGTCAGCGCGGCGGCCAGCAGCGCGGCATCCGGCTCGTGCTTCGCGTAGGCCTGCGGGTAGCCGCTGCGCTGCACGCGCTGCGCGGCGACGGTCAGCGGCAGCCGCGAGTAGCCGGGGACCTCGGCCAGATGCTGATAGAACTTCCCGGCCGCATAGACCGGGTCCATGATCTGCTTCTCGGTGCCCCAGCCCTGCGAGGGACGCTGCTGGAACAGCCCGAGCGAGTCGCGGTCGCCGTGCTGGATATTGCGCAGCCCGGACTCCTGCAACGCCGTCGCCAGCGCGATCGTCACCGCACGCTCCGGCATTCCGCGCGAGGTGCCGACCGCGGAGATCGTCGCGGCGTTCGCGGCCATCTCCGGACTCATCCGGTACGTACGCCCCCGGCCCGCCGAACCGTCGGCGGACTGCACCGTGCACCGTTCGACACCTTTGTCGCCGGTGACGTACTGCACGGTCAGATAGCCGGCCACGGCGAGAAGCACGGCGAGAGCTGCCGCGATACGGAAGGGACGGCTGCGGCCGGTGTGTCGGCGGGTGGAGGAAGCGGTCCGGGGCACGGGCCTACCGTACTGGAGGGGCCGAGCGGGCCCGGGACCGCTTCCTCCAGGGGGGCCGGCCCATCGGGCCGGGTACCTCCTGAGGACTGGTACCCGAAGTCGCTTAGGGTCGGTTCCATGCCCGAAAGCACGCTTGACCTCACCCTGGACGGCCCCGCGCTCACCGCCCGGATCGTCGACTTCCCGTCGGTCAGCGGGGACGAGAAGGAGCTGGCCGACGCGATCGAGACGGCTCTGCGCGCCCTCCCGCACTTGACCGTCGACCGGCACGGCAACAACGTCGTCGCCAGAACGCAGCTGGGCCGCGCCGAACGCGTCGTGCTCGCCGGACACATCGACACCGTCCCGATCGCCGACAACGTTCCGTCCCGGCTCGACGAGAACGGCGTGCTCTGGGGGTGCGGCACCTCCGACATGAAGTCCGGCGTAGCCGTCCAGCTGCGGATCGCCGCCACCGTGCCCGAGCCCAACCGCGATCTCACCTTCGTCTTCTACGACAACGAAGAGGTCGCCGCACACCTCAACGGGCTCGGCCATGTCGCCGACGCCCACCCGGACTGGCTGAAGGGTGACTTCGCAGTCCTCCTCGAACCGTCCGACGCCCAGGTCGAGGGCGGCTGCCAGGGCACCCTGCGGGTCTTTCTCCGTACGGAAGGGGAGCGCGCGCACTCCGCACGCAGCTGGATGGGGTCCAACGCCATCCACGCCGCCGCCCCGATCCTCGGCCGCCTCGCCGCGTACGAACCGCGCCGGCCGGTCATCGACGGGCTGCAGTACCACGAGGGGCTCAACGCGGTACGGATCGAGGCGGGCGTCGCCAACAACGTCATCCCGGACGCCTGCACCGTCGTCGTCAACTACCGCTACGCCCCCGACCGCAGCGCCGAAGAGGCCCTGGCCCACGTCCACGAGGTCTTCGCGGACTGCGGCGTCGTCGAGTTCACCGTCGACGACCACTCCGGCGCGGCGATGCCCGGCCTCTCCCACCCGGCGGCCAAGGCGTTCATGGCCGCGGTGGGCGGCACCGCCCAGCCCAAGTTCGGCTGGACGGACGTCTCCCGCTTCGGCGCGCTGGGCGTCCCCGCGGTGAACTACGGACCCGGCGACCCGCTCCTCGCGCACAAGCGCAACGAACACGTGGCCGTCGACCGGATCACCCACTGCGAGGAGCGGCTCCGCTCCTGGCTCACCAGCTGACCCATGACATTCCCCTGCGCGTCACCTCGGTAGATCTACTCTGACCTGACACAGAACGTCGGCATGTCGTCGGAGGGAGCAGGTCATGGGCAACCCCGAGGAAGCGCACGTCCCCGAGGAGCAGCGGCTCGGACCGGTACTGCGCCGCAGGGAACAGGTACAGCCCGGCACCACCGATCAGCGGCTGCTGGACACCGAGGGCGACTCCGAGTGGGTGCACACCGACCCATGGCGGGTGATGCGCATCCAGTCGGAGTTCGTCGAAGGATTCGGCGCCCTGGCCGAGCTGCCCAGTGCCATCAGCGTCTTCGGCTCGGCCCGCAGCCCGGCCGGCGGACCGGACTACGAGGCGGGCGTACAGATCGGCAAGGCGCTGGCCGAGGCGGGCTTCGCGGTGATCACCGGGGGCGGGCCCGGAGCGATGGAAGCGGCGAACAAGGGGGCGCGGGAGGCGAAGGGCGTCTCGGTCGGCCTCGGAATCGAGCTGCCCTTCGAGTCCGGCCTCAACCCGCATGTCGACATCGGGGTCAACTTCCGCTACTTCTTCGTCCGCAAGACGATGTTCGTGAAGTACGCGCAGGGCTTCGTCGTCCTGCCCGGCGGCCTCGGCACCCTGGACGAACTCTTCGAGGCGCTCACCCTCGTCCAGACGGGCAAGGTGACACGCTTCCCGATCGTGCTCTTCGGCACCGCGTACTGGACCGGGCTCGTCGACTGGCTGCGGGACACGGTGGTGGCGCAGGGGAAGGCGTCCGAGCGGGACCTGCTGCTGTTCCACGTCACGGACAGCGTGGAAGAGGCGGTCAACCTGGTGACGAAGGAAGTCGGCCGGTAGGACGGCACGCGGGGATCCGCCCGGACCCCGCTCCTCGATCGCCGGACAGGCTTGAACAAACCTGTCCGGCGATCGAGGACACAACGGGGTCCGGGGGCTTGCGCCGTTTCGGGCAGGGGCGGGCAGGGGCAACGCCCCGGCTACGCCAGCCCCCTCCGCGCCACCGCCGGCGCCCGATGCCCGGAAATCGACGCCACCATGTCCAGTACCTGCCGCGTCTCCGCCACCTCATGCACCCGGTACACCCGCGCCCCCAGCCACGCCGACACCGCGGTGGTCGCCAGCGTCCCGAGCAGCCGTTCCTTCACTGACCGGTCGAGGGTCTCCCCGACGAAGTCCTTGTTGGACAGCGATACGAGGACGGGCCAGCCGGTCTCCGCCATCTCACCGAGCCGACGCGTCGCCTCCAGCGAGTGCCGGGTGTTCTTCCCGAAGTCATGACCGGGGTCGATCATGATGCCGTCCGGCCTGACCCCGAGCTCCACGGCCCGCTCGGCCAGCCCTTCCGTCACCCGCAGGATGTCCGCCATCACGTCGTCGTACACGACCCGGTGCGGCCGGGTCCGCGGTTCGGCGCCGCCCGCGTGCGTGCATACCAGCCCCACCCCGTACCGCGCGGCGACCTCCGCGAGCTTCGGGTCGGCACCGCCCCACGCGTCGTTCAGCACATCCGCACCGGCCTCACAGACCGCCTCGCCGACATCGTGGCGCCAGGTGTCGACGCTGATGACGACATCCGGGTGGCGGCGCCGCACCTCGGCGACGAACCCGACCGTGCGCCGAGCCTCCTCCTGGGCCGTCACCTCCTCGCCGGGGCCGGCCTTCACGCCGCCGATGTCGATGATCGCGGCGCCGTCCGCGACGGCCTGCTCGACCCGGGCGAGCGCGGGCTCGTCGCGGAAGGTCGCGCCCTGGTCGTAGAAAGAGTCCGGAGTACGGTTCACGATCGCCATGATCACCGGCTCGTGCGCCCCGAAATCGCGCCGCCCCAGCCTGAGCGCACCGCTTCGCATCCCGTGTTTCTCCTCTTGGTAGATCGCCCCGTGGGTCGCCTGCGACCCTAACTGTCGGCACCGCATGGCACGATCGGAGCCGGACAGGTTTCCGCCCCAGGGGAGATGCGCGTGTTCTGGTTCTTGCTGCTGGCGATGGTGGTGGTCGTGGCTGCGGTCACCCTCGCGGTGGTCGGCGGAGGGAGGAGTGCCGTCCTGCAGGACGTGGCGCCCGAGCAGCTGACCGACCCGCTGCCCGCGAACCGCCCGGTCGGCCGTGCGGACATCGAGGCGATGCGACTGCCCGTGGTGGCCCGCGGCTACCGGATGACGGACGTCGACGACGCCCTCGGCCGGCTCGGCGCGGAGCTCGCCGAACGCGACGCGCGGATTGCCGAGCTGCAATCGGCGCTCGCCGGCGCGCAGGCGACGGCGGTGGGCGGCAAGGGGCTCTTCAAGGAGCCGCAGGACCGGCCGCGCCGCGAGCGGTCCCCGTGGGAACCGCCGCACCGGCCGGCGCCGTCCGGCCCCGCGCCCGGACCTTCCGGACCTTCCGGACCTTCCGGGCCGCAGTCCGGGTCCCGGCCCGGCGGGGAGCCGCAGCGATGAGCGGCGCCGGCGTCGAAGCCGCGGCCGACGGCAGGCTGCGTTGCTCCTGGGCACTGTCCACCGACGACTACCTCGACTACCACGACACCGAATGGGGCCGCCCCGTCCACGGCGACGACGCCCTGTTCGAACGGCTCTGCCTGGAGGCGTTCCAGTCCGGGCTGTCCTGGCTGACGATCCTGCGCCGCCGGGAAGGGTTCCGCAGCGCCTTCGCCGGGTTCAAGATTCCCGCGGTCGCCGAGTTCACCGACGCCGACAAGGAACGCCTCCTCGCCGACGCCGGGATCATCCGCAACCGCGCGAAGATCGAGGCGACCCTCGCCAACGCCAAGGTGCTGGCCGACTGGCCGGACGGCGAGCTGGACGCACTGATCTGGTCGTACGCCCCCGATCCGGCGACCCGCCCCGCCCCGCGCACCCTCGGAGACGTCCCGGCGGTCACCCCGGAGTCCACAGCCCTTGCCAAGGACCTCAAGAAGCGCGGCCTGCGCTTCATCGGCCCCACGACGGCCTACGCCCTGATGCAGGCGTGCGGGCTGGTCGACGACCACCTGGCCGAGTGCGTGGCCCGGGGGACCGCGGCGTAGCGGAGAGCTACTTCCCCAGGTACTTCGGCGTCGCCTTGTCCAGGAAGGCCTGCACCGCGATCGTGTGGTCCGCCGACGCGCCCGCCTTCGTCTGGAGCTCGTCCTCCTTCTCCAGCGTCTCGCTCAGCGTGTGGCCGGCGCTGTAGGCCAGGGAGGCCTTCAGCGCGGCGTACGCCACCGTCGGACCGTCCGCCAGCCTGCGGGCCACCGCCAGGGCCTCCGCGGCGAGGTCGTCGGCGGGCACCACCTTGTTCGCGATGCCGAGCTCGTAGGCGTCCTGCGCGGAGATCGACCGAGGGAAGAGGAGCAGGTCGGCCGCGCGGCTCTGGCCGATCAGCCGGGGCAGCGTCCACGAGACGCCCGAGTCGGCGGTCAGGGCGACCCCGGCGAACGAGGTGTTGAAGGACGCGCTGTCGGCCACCACCCGGTAGTCGCAGGCGAGCGCGAACCCGAAGCCCGCGCCGGCCGCGACACCGTTGACCCCGGCGACGACCGGCTTCTCCATCTCGGTGATCGCCCGCACGACCGGGTTGTAGTGCTCCTGCACGGTGCTCAGCGCATTGCCCGTGCCGGATTCGTGGGTGGCGGCGAGCGTGGCGACGTGTTCCTTGAGGTCCTGGCCGACACAGAAGGCGCGCCCGGTAGCGGTGAGCAGAACGGCCCGTACGGCGGCAGCGGCCGCGGCCGACTGCAGCGCGTCACGGAGCGCCACCTTGGCCGCCGTATTCATGGCGTTCATCGCGCCGGGTCGGTTGATCGTGATCGTCGCGAGACCGTCAGTTACTTCGTAGAGCACCGTGTCGGCCACGTTGTCCGCCATTTGCTGTCTCCTTTGCGCCTCGGGCAATGCCTGTCGAGGCAAGCATGGCCGACATCACGGAGGGCGAACATGTGACCTGCGTCTAACAATTGCGCCCCGATGCAGGGGCGAAGGCGACGTAGTATCGCAGTCGGATCGCCGAATTGAGTGGTTTTGAGAGAGCGCGTTGCGCAAGCGATGCAGACCGATGTTGGTCATCGGGGTCTGTGATGCGGGATAATGGCCTGGAAGCAATGTGTTCGATGCCGGTGACACAGCGCCTGTCATGGGGCCGCCGGTTGATATGAGCTGGTTTCAGGAAGGGGAACGAGCATGGCGGCCATGAAGCCGCGGACGGGCGACGGCCCGCTCGAGGTGACAAAGGAGGGGCGGGGCATCGTCATGCGCGTTCCGCTCGAAGGCGGCGGTCGGCTTGTCGTGGAGCTGACGCCGGACGAGGCCGATGCGCTCGGCGACGCCCTCAAGAAGGTCGTCGGCTGACGCGGAGGCGCCCACACTTCACCACTGCCCCGCCACGGAGTCCGTGCCGGGGCAGTGGTGCGTCCGGAACACTTGACCGCCCGGGGTGCAGGGCAAGGGACGAGGACCGCGGGACGGTCACCCGCGCCGGACCGCGCACAGCAACCCGTCGCCCACCGGCAACAACGTAGCCATCAGCTCCTGGCTCTCCCGCACCGCCCGCAACAGCTCCCGCAGCCTCAGCACCTCCGCGGGCTGCGCAGCCGAGTCGACCGTGCGGCCGTCCGCGAAGACACCCTCGAAGCAGACCAGACCACCAGGTCGCAGCAGGCGCAACGATTCAGCGAGGCAGTCCAGGCTCTCCAGCCGGTCGCCGTCGCAGAACACCAGGTCGTATCCGCCGTCCGCGAGTCGCGGAAGTACGTCGAGGGCGCGTCCCGGAATGAACCGGGCCCGATTGGCGGCGAATCCCGCGGCCCGGAACGCCTCCCGGGCGAACTGCTGACGCTCCGGCTCCGGATCGACCGTGGTCAGGACGCCGTCGGGCCGCATCCCGTGCAGCAGATAGATGCCGGAGACGCCGGTTCCGGTGCCGATCTCGGCCACCGCTTTGGCGTCCGTCGTGGCAGCGAGCAGGCGCAGCACGGCGCCGGTGCCTGGCGACACCGAGCGGAGCCCTGCGTCCCGGGCCCGGTCCCGGGCCCAGCGCAGTGCTTCGTCCTCGGCGACAAAGGCGTCGGCGAACGCCCAGCTCGTCTGCCGGTTGGCGGTAATGACCCTCTCCTGTCCCCGTAGTTGGCGCAACGGTGACTGTATCCGCTGTACCCGGGAACCCGCAGATGGGACCGGGCGTTATCAAGGGGCAGGGGAAAGCGCGTGGACGGGGCCCGCAGATCGGGCCCGGGAATCCACGGCCGGCGGTTCCCGGGGGTGACCCCCGGCCCCAGCAGGAAAAAGGCTTATCCGGAGCTAACGGGCGAGGTGGCTATGGTAGGGGCTCCACTGGACACCACCAGAGCCGACAGGGGAGGTGCGGCTGCGCCTGTGGATCGGGGAGGAGTGCTGCGGCGCTTCCTCAGGTCGGCGGGTGAGCCGAAATTCGTGACCAACATTGCTGACCGTTCTTCCAGCGACTCCGCACCGACCGCGACCTTCGCCTCGGATGCGGACTCCCAGGCCTGGATGCCGCCCTCATGGGAAGAGATCGTCAGCACGCACAGCGGTCGTGTGTACCGCCTTGCCTACCGACTGACGGGTAACCAGCACGATGCCGAGGACCTCACCCAGGAGGTCTTCGTCCGGGTGTTCCGTTCGCTGTCGACCTATACGCCCGGCACCTTCGAGGGCTGGCTGCACCGCATCACGACCAACCTGTTCCTGGACATGGTCCGGCGTAAGCAGCGGATCCGTTTCGACTCCCTCGGCGACGACGCCGCCGAGCGGCTGCCGAGCCGTGAGCCGTCCCCGCAGCAGGCTTTCAACGACACCCACTTCGACGCGGACGTGCAGCAGGCGCTGGACACCCTTGCGCCCGAGTTCCGTGCCGCGGTCGTGCTCTGCGATATCGAGGGACTTTCGTACGAGGAGATCGCCGCGACACTCGGTGTGAAGCTCGGCACTGTGCGCAGCCGCATCCACCGCGGCCGCTCGCATCTGCGCAAGGCGCTGCAGCACCGCTCTCCCGAGGCCCGTGCCGAGCAGCGTTCGCTGGCGGGCGCGATGGTGGCGGGGGAGGGCGGATCGGCGTGAGTGGCACGGGTCCGACCCCTGCGGAACAGCACCTGGGGGACCGGCTTGCCGCGCTTGTCGACGGTGAGCTCAAACATGACGTCCGTGACCGGGTTCTCGCCCATCTCGCGACCTGCACCAAGTGCAAGGCCGAGGCTGCCGCCCAGCGACGGCTGAAGAGCGTCTTCGCACAGTCTGCCCCGCCTTCGCCGTCCGAGGGGTTCCTCGCCCGGCTGCAGGGCCTTCCCGGGGGACCTGGTGGTGACGACGACAGCCAAGGAAGACCATTCGGCGGCGCCGGGCGCTTCGCCGACGGACTCTTCCCCGTGATCCAGCCTTCCGGCAGCCGCACCGATCCGCCTTCGGGGAGTTCACCGCTCGACCGCTTCGGCTATCTTCCGACCCCGCACGGCTCGGCCGCGGTGCTTCCGGGTGCCGCGTCGCGTTCTGCGTTCCCCATCCATGAGGTGGGCCGGGACGCGGACCGTTCGCTGTGGCGCGGCCGCAGGTTCGCCTTCGCGGCGGCCAGCGCCGTCTCACTGGCGGCCATCGCGCTCGGTGGCGCCCTGCCGACGGACGCCGGTCCCGACGCCCCGATCCGTGCCGAGGGCGCGGGAAGCAATGTGCCCCCCCTCGATGCCGACGCACGCGCCGAGAGCGGCAGTGTGACCAGCCGCCGCGGTGGTGGCATCGGCACGTCGGCCGCGCCCGACAGCAGCTCCACCGTCGCCGCCACGCCGTTCCAGCATTCGAAGGGCCGCGTGCCCGCACTGCTGGGCGCGGGTTTCGCCGCGCCCAACCCCTTCATGGTGCCGGTGCTGACCTATGTGTCCGCGCCGCCGCTGATACGTCCGACTGCTACCAGCCCCCTGTTCACCCGGGTGCTCGGCAGCGGACTGGCTCCCACGTCCCCCGCGCCCTCGCCGACCTCGTCCTGGACGCCCACATCGGCCTCGGCCCTGCCGAGCTCCGCCGATCACGGTCTGCCGCTTTCTCCCCGGCGCTGACCGGGGTCTGCGCAGACATTCGCAAACCTGGTTGAATTCCGGGACGGACGCCCCCTCACGGGCGTGCAGAGGCCAGTTGCGCAGTTGCGGGGAGAACATGGACGACGGGAAGCCCACCGGGCCGAAGGCGAAGTGGTGGAGCCGCCCCACGCCGGGGAACACCACCACTTCAGCGCCGGAGAGTGCAGCCGCCGCGGTGGATGCACCGGTCGAGGACGCGCGGGCCGTGGACACACCCGCGCCGCCCGAGCCGGTGGCGCCCGCGCAGCTCGTGGCACCCGGGCCCGTGACGCCCGCGCAGTCGGTAGCACCGGAGCCCGTGGCACCCGAGCCGGTGACACAGGCACCCGCAGCCCCGGCCCCCGCGCCGACGGTCCACGCATCCGCCCCCGCGGTGAAGCCGCTGCACGAGCCCGATGAGTACAGCACCCCGCCGTACGGCGGTCCCGGGCCCTGGGCGCCCGCACCGCCCGTACAGCGCCCGGTCCCGACACCGGCCCACGGCACCCCCGTGCCCGCGCCGTACGCGGGCACGAACGGTGCGGGCATACCCACCGGGCCCGCGCCCGTCCCCACCCCGGGCTCAGCCCCCGCCCCGGCCTTCGCGCCCCCGCCCCAGCCGCCCCAGTCCACGCAGTGGCTGCAGTACGACCCCTGGGGCGCGCCCCGGCAGCCGCTGACCCACCCCGGTCCGCTGCTCGGCTCCGACGGCGGGCGGGGAAAGAGCCGACGCGGCTCCCTGCTCGTCGGGGCGCTCCTGCTCGCCCTGGTGGCGGGCGGCATCGGCGGCGGCATCGGGGCCTACATCGAGCGCAACGGCGGTCTGACCACGGTGGAGCTCCCGCAGGCCGCGAAGAACAGCGGCGGCCGCGCCCCCGACAGCGTCGCGGGCATCGCCGCCAGCGCCCTGCCCAGCGTGGTCACTCTCCACGTCAGCGGCACCACCGAATCGGGCACCGGCACAGGCTTCGTCCTCGACAACCAGGGCCACATCCTCACCAACAACCATGTCGTCGCCCCGGCCGGCTCCACCGGCGACATCACGGTGACGTTCAGCGGCGGCGAGACCGCGAGCGCCGAGATCGTCGGCAAGGACAGCGGCTACGACCTCGCCGTGGTCAAGGTCAAGGGCGTCTCCGGGCTCAAGCCGCTGCCGCTGGGCAACTCCGACAATGTGCAGGTCGGTGACCCGGTCGTGGCCATCGGCGCCCCCTTCGACCTGTCCAACACCGTCACCTCCGGCATCATCAGCGCCAAGGACCGGCCGATCACCGCGGGCGGCGAGAAGGGCGACGGCAGCGACATCAGCTATGTGGACGCGCTGCAGACCGACGCCCCGATCAACCCGGGCAACTCCGGCGGTCCGCTGGTCGACACCGACGCCCACGTCATAGGCATCAACAGCGCCATCCGCGCCGCCGACAGCGGTTCGACGACCGAGGGCGGCCAGGCGGGTTCCATCGGCCTCGGCTTCGCCATCCCGATCAACCAGGGCAAGCGGGTCGCCGAAGAGCTGATCAACACCGGAAAGGCCACACATCCGGTGATCGGCGTGACATTGGACATGAAGTACACCGGTGACGGCGCCAAGGTCGGCACGAAGGGGGCCGAGGGCAAGCCCGCGGTGACGCCGGGCGGTCCCGGGGCAAAGGCCGGCATCCAGCCGGGCGACATCATCACCGATGTGGACGGCCAGCGGGTGCACAGCGGCGAGGAGCTGATCGTGAAGATCCGCGCACACCGCCCGGGCGACCGTTTGGACCTCGGCCTGACCCGCAGTGGTAAAGACCTGTCCATGACTTTGACCCTGGGGTCGGCAACCGGCACGTGACGGCACCGGGACGCTACCGCCCGGACAGTAACGCCGGGTACCGTGGGCCGGGGCCGGACCTCATCCGACCTGGTCCATGGTCTCGGAGAACACGAGGAGCAACTAGGTGTTCAATGACATAGGCGCACTCGAAGTGGTGACGCTCGTGATCCTCGGTGTGCTCGTCTTCGGCCCGGACAAGCTGCCCAAGGTCATCCAGGACGCCTCGCGCTTCATCCGCAAGATCCGTGAGTTCTCCGAGAGCGCCAAGGAAGACATCCGTACGGAGCTCGGCCCGCAGTTCAAGGACTTCGAGTTCGAGGACCTCAACCCGAAGACGTTCGTCCGCAAGCAGCTCATGGACGGCAACGACGATCTCGGGCTGAAGGAGATCCGCGAGAGCTTCGACCTCCGCAAGGAGATGACGGAGGTCACCGATGCGGTGAACGGGCGCGAGACCACGTCGGCGGAGTCCGCGGGCGGCGTGTCGGGCGGTGCGGCGATCACCGCGGCGAACGGCTCCCCGGGCGCTCCCGACCTGCTCAAGAAGCGTGAACAGCCCGCGAAGGACGACCGCCCGCCGTTCGACGCAGACGCCACCTGACACCGGTCAATCCCGACTCGTCCGGACGGTATGGCTATTCTCCATCTGTCCGGTTGCGAGGCTGCCCGAGGGGGGCGGGCCACTCCGGACCCTAGGGATCGAGGAGGCGGCCGGGCAGATGGAGACGACACGTCGGGTAGGCGCGGAAGGTGCGCCCAGCGCAGTCACCGAAGAGGGGGTGCTGGCGGCCCGGCGTACGGTCGACGGCTACCTGCAGGCGACGTTCCCCTGGTACGGACTGGACGAGGCCTTCACCGGTCCGCGCTGGCTGATGCAGGTCGGCACGGCGGCGGACGGCACGGTGCAGCACGGATCGACCGGGCATGGCGACGAGCCCCTGGTCCGGGGCGACTCGGGCGGTGACAAGCAGCGGTTCGCGGTCGTGGTGACCGTGGGGAGCAGTCCCGTGCGGCGCAGCGGCGACGGTACGGGGGTGCTGGAGGCGACCACGGTGTCGTCGGCCGCCTGGCTGGCGGGCTCGGGCCTGCTGGCGTACACATGGCCCCCGCAGCTGGACCACACGCTGCGCGACGACTGGCTGGACCAGCAGACGGAGACGGCGTTCGAACTCGCCGACGATCTGGACGGGCCCGCGTGGTCCGTGCTGTCCCTGCCGGTCGACGGGGCTCCGGTGCCGTTCCACTACCGCGAGTCGGAGTACGGGTGGGTGCTGGCGGGGTCGGCGCACGGCGGGGTGCACATCGGGGCGTACGGTCGCGGGATGAGCGCGTACGGGCTGGGATTCTCGGTGATCGGAGACATCGCCACGTACGCGTAGCGGCTCCGCGCGGTGAACCGTGACCGGCGGCGGCCGGTTTGCCGCGCTGTCCTCAATCGCCGGGCGGAGTGATCTTCCGTCGCAGCGATTGAGGACGTGGACCGTCGTCAGAACTTGTTGCGCGGGGTGATTCCCAGAGACATGCCCGACAGTCCCCGCTGGCGGCCGCCCAGCCGGTCCGCGATCGTGCGCAGTGCCTTGCCGGCCGGCGAGTCCGGGTCCGAGAGGACCACGGGCCTGCCCTCGTCGCCGCCCTCGCGCAGCCGTACGTCGATCGGGATGGAGCCGAGCACCGGCACCTCGGCGCCGACCGTCCTCGTCAGGCCCTCCGCCACCTTCTGGCCGCCGCCGGTGCCGAACACGTCGACCATTTCGTCGCAGTGCGGGCACGGCATGCCCGACATGTTCTCGACGACGCCGACGATCTTCTGATGGGTCTGCACCGCGATCGAGCCGGCCCGCTCGGCCACCTCGGCGGCAGCCTGCTGCGGGGTCGTGACGACCAGGATCTCCGCGTTCGGCACGAGCTGTGCCACGGAGATCGCGATGTCACCGGTGCCCGGCGGCAGGTCGAGCAGCAGGACGTCCAGGTCGCCCCAGTACACATCGGCGAGGAACTGCTGCAGCGCTCGGTGCAGCATCGGACCACGCCACACCACCGGAGCGTTGCCCGGGGTGAACATGCCGATGGAGATGACCTTCACGCCGTGTGCCGACGGCGGCATGATCATGTTTTCGACCTGGGTCGGCTTGCCGTGCGCGCCGAGCATCCGCGGCACGCTGTGCCCGTAGATGTCCGCGTCCACGACGCCGACCTTGAGGCCGTCGGCCGCCATCGCCGCCGCCAGGTTCACCGTCACCGACGATTTGCCCACGCCGCCCTTGCCGGACGCCACCGCGTACACCCGGGTCAGCGAGCCGGGCTTGGCGAACGGCACCTCGCGCTCCGCTGTGCCGCCACGCAGCGACGAAGTGAGTTCCTTGCGCTGTTCGTCGCTCATCACGTCGAGCGTCACGTCGACGCGCGTGACGCCTTCGACCTTCGCCACCGCGTCGGTCACGTTCTTGGTGATGGTCTCGCGCATCGGGCAGCCGGACACCGTGAGGTACACCGTGACAGCGACCGCACCGTCAGCGGCGATCTCGACCGACTTGACCATGCCGAGTTCGGTGATCGGTCGGTGGATTTCCGGGTCGTTCACTGTCGCCAGTGCTTCACGCACCGCGTCTTCGGTAGCCATACGACGATGTTACGGCGCCCGCACCCGCCGCCGGGATGGGCCGTCAGCGGTCTTCGTCACTCTCGGCGGAAAATAGTGCCCGCCGGTCGTCCATGTCCTTCACCATGTCCTGGAGTTCGGAGCGGATCCAGTCGCGGGTGGCGACCTCGCCGAGGCCCATCCGCAGGGACGCGATCTCCCGGGTGAGGTACTCGGTGTCCGCGATGGAGCGCTCGTTCTGCTTGCGGTCCTGCTCGTGGGTGACCCGGTCGCGGTCGTCCTGCCGGTTCTGCGCGAGGAGGATCAGCGGGGCCGCGTACGAGGCCTGGAGCGACAGCATCAGCGTCAGGAAGATGAACGGGTACTCGTCGAAACGCAGATTCACCGGGGCGAAGATGTTCCACAGCACCCAGATGATGACGATCAGCGTCATCCAGACGATGAACCGCCCGGTGCCCAGGAAGCGGGCGATCCGCTCGGAGAACCGGCCGAACGCCTCGGGGTCGTACTCCGGCAGCAGGCGCGGCCGCAGGTCCTTCGGCTGATCCAGCCGGCCCCTGGCGGTGCGCGTCATCGCCGACGACCCCGACGGCCCGGGCCCCGAGGGCCGGGAGCGGTCCTCACCCGCCATGGGCGACCCACTCCTTGCCGTGGAAGTCGGTCTCGCGCCAGTCCTCGGGCAGCAGATGGTCGAGCACGTCGTCGACGGTCACCGCACCGAGCAGCGCGCCGCTCTCGTCCACGACGGGCACCGAGACCAGGTTGTACGCCGCC
Organism: Streptomyces sp. NPDC005181; assembly: GCF_040608395.1. Taxonomy (NCBI): domain Bacteria; kingdom Bacillati; phylum Actinomycetota; class Actinomycetes; order Kitasatosporales; family Streptomycetaceae; genus Streptomyces; species Streptomyces sp. NPDC005181. Next base: position 172,750 of record NZ_JBEXID010000006.1, on the reverse strand, counting down.
AGATAGCTGGTCACCACCGACAGCGGGGTGTCCGGGGTCAACGTTACGAGGTCGCTGTCGACGATCGAGCTGACCAGGGTGAACGGCGGATCGCGCAGCAGCCGCTGGAAGTGCACCGTGCCCAGATACTTGCCGGTCGGCGTCTCGTCCGGGGGCCGGCACACGTACACCTGCGCGGCGAGCGCCGGGGACAGGTCGGAGCGGCGGACCCGGGCGAGCGCGTCGGCGACCGTGGCGTCCGGCCGCAGCACGATCGGCTCCGTGGTCATCAGGCCGCCCGCGGTCCGCTCCGCGTACGACATCAGCCGCCGTACGTCCGCCGCGTCGTCCGGCCGCATGAGCATCAGCAGCCGCTCCTTGTCCTCCTCCGGCAGTTCGGAGAGCAGGTCGGCCGCGTCGTCCGGGTCCATCGCCTCCAGGACGTCGGCGGCGCGCTCCTCCTTGAGCTTGCCGATGATCTCCACCTGGTCGTCCTCGGGCAGCTCCTCCAGGACATCGGCGAGCCGGTCGTCGTCGAGTGCGGCGGCCACCTCGGCGCGCCGCTTCGGCGACAGATGGTGCAGCGCGTTGGCCACATCGGTGGGGCGCAGCCGCTCGAACGTGGCGACGAGCGACTCGGCGCCCTGCCCGTGCTCCTCCAGCGAGAAGCCGCTCACCGCCGACCAGTCCACCGTCAGGGTCTCGCCCTTGCGGCGCAGCGCCCCGCCCCTGCCCTTGCGTACGAAGTACTTGACGATCTCCCAGTCGCGGCGGGCCGGGAGCTGCTGGATCGCGACATCGAGGATCGTGACCTCCTCGTCGGTCTCCACCAGCCGGACCCGGCGGTCCAGGAACTCGCCGAGGACCAGGCGTTCGGTGGGGCGCTGCTCGAAGCGCCGCATGTTCACCACGCCGGTGGTGATGACCTGGCCCGAGTCGATGCCCGTCACCCGGGTCATGGGGAGGAAGATCCGGCGCCGGCTGATCACCTCGACGACGAAGCCGAGCAGCCGTGGCGGACGGCCGCCGACCCGCAGCATCGCGACGAGGTCGCGGACGCGGCCCACCTGGTCGCCATTGGGGTCGAAGACGGGCACACCGGAGAGGTGGGAGACGAAGACCCGGGAGGCGCCTGCGGCCATGCTGTGTGCCTCCTTCCGTCCCGTCGAGATGGAGTTGGCTCGTTTACCCAGTTATTTACCCTTATGACGGGATCAGGCTAGCCCGTACCGCTCCGGGTCGGCCCGGTGGAGCCGTCCGTACGGCTCTGCGCCGGACGGCGTACCCGGCACCGGTACGCTGCCGTCAGCCACCCCCGACACGCAGATGAGAGGCAGTGCGCCCGTGACCTCTTTTGTCCCGCCCGTCGCTCCCCGCCGCCGGACCGCTGTTGCCGTCCTGCTCTGTGCGGGCCTGACCGCAGCCCTGGCGGCGTGCGGCAGCGAGGATCCGGACAAGGGGACCAACGGCGTCGGCAGACTCTCGGCGGCGGAGATCGAGAAGCGGGCACAGAAGGCGGCGGACTCCGCGGACGCGGTGCGGCTGGCCGGCACGCTGGTCAGCAAGGGCGGCACGTACAAGCTAAACATGCGACTCAAGGAGGACGGCGGCACGGGCTCCGTCACCTCGAAGAAGAGCAGGTTCGAGCTGCTGCGGATCGGTGACGAGGTCTATCTGAAGGCCGACTCCGGCTTCTGGAGCCACGACGAGAAGGGCAGCACGGACAGCAAGGACGACGCAGGTGCCGCAGCCGGGGACAAACTCCAGGACAAGTATGTGAAGGTCCCCCAGGACGACCCCACATACAAGCAGTTGCGTGGCTTCACGGACATGAAGACCCTGCTCGACGGGTTGCTCACGCTGCACGGCAAGGTCAACAAGGGCGACCACGGCAAGGTGGGTTCCGTCCGTACCGTCCAGATCCTCGGCGGCAAGGGCGAGGGCGGTGCGCTCGATGTCTCGCTGAAGGGCACGCCGTATCCGCTGCGGTTCGCCCGCGGCGGTGGCGGAGGCATCTTCACGCTCGCCGACTGGGACCTGGACTTCGACCTGAAGGCCCCGGCCAAGGGGGACACCGTCGACTACGGGCAGCAGCTCCCCAGGTCGACCTCGTAGCGTCGTCCGGCCGCCGTCAGCTCTTGCGGCGACGCTTCAGGAGCAGCCGCGGAAGCGCGTCGGGTGCGGGGCGGCGAGTGGTCACGGGGGTCGGCAGCGGCGCCGCCGCGTGCGAGATGTCCGGCAGGTCCGTACGGGAGTCGCCGGGGGTCAGCCGCAGCACCCGGCACTCGCGCGCCCACCGCTCGGTCATCTGCTCGGCGTCCGGCGCGTTCAGCCGCTTGCCCTTGAGCTCGGCGACCGCCGCCTCCCACTCCTCGGAGTGCGGCGCGAGCTCCGTCACGGAGGCCGTCCAGGCGACCAGCCGGCCGCCCTTGTCCTTGCTGCGTACGGTCACCTCGGCGGCGGATCCGTCGGTGAGACCGGCCGGGAGCGGCTGCTCGCCGGGGCCGTCCCCGACGAGATGGGCCGCCCCCTCGTGCCATACGTGCCACAGCGCCCGCGCGGGCCCGGTGCCGCGCACCCAGATGAGGCCGGACTTCTTGGTGGCCTCCTCGACGAGGGCCGGTCCGAGCAGCGAGTCAGCGGCAGCAGCAGTCATGACCTCAACTGTATTAGAGCCAGCCGTTGCGCTTGAGCGAGCGGTGGATGGTGAAGCAGACGACCCCGATGACGCCCATCACCATCGGATAGCCGTACGTCCACCGCAGTTCCGGCATGTGTTCGAAGTTCATGCCGTAGACGCCGCAGATCATGGTCGGTACGGCGATGATGGCCGCCCAGGACGTGATCTTGCGCATGTCCTCGTTCTGCGCGACGGTCGCCTGCGCCAGGTTGGCCTGCAGGATCGAGTTCAGCAGTTCGTCGAAGCCGATGACCTCTTCGTGCACCCGCGCCAGGTGGTCGGCGACGTCCCGGAAGTACTTCTGGATGTCCGGGTCGACCAGCCGCATCGGGCGCTCGCTGAGCAGCTGCATCGGCCGCAGCAGTGGTGAGACGGCCCGCTTGAACTCCAGCACCTCGCGCTTCAGCTGATAGATCCGGCCGGCCTCCGAACCACGCGGGCTGCCCTTCGCGGGGGTGGAGAAGACCTCGATCTCCACCTCGTCGATGTCGTCCTGGAGGGCCTCCGCCACCGCGATGTAGCCGTCGACGACATGGTCGGCGATGGAGTGCAGAACGGCCGACGGCCCCTTGCCGAGCAGCTCGGGGTCGTCCTGCAGCCGGTGCCGCAGCGCACGCAGCGAGCCGTGTCCGCCGTGCCGGACGGTGATGACGAAGTCCCGGCCGGTGAAGCACATCACCTCACCGGTCTCGACGACCTCGCTGGTCGCGGTGAGCTCGGCGTGCTCGACGTAGTGGATGGTCTTGAAGACGGTGAAGAGCGTGTCGTCGTACCGCTCGAGCTTCGGCCGCTGGTGGGCGTGGACGGCGTCCTCGACGGCGAGTGGGTGGAGGCCGAACTCCCGGGCGATCCCCGCGAATTCGGCCTCGGTCGGCTCATGGAGGCCGATCCAGGCGAAGCCGCCCTCCTCCCGTACCCGGAGCATCGCCTCGTGCGGTGTCAGGCAGCTTCCGCTCTCCTGGCGCCGTCCGTCGCGGTAGACCGCGCAGTCGACGACCGCGCTGGAGGCGGACGGGTCACGGGTGGTGTCGTAATTGCTGTGCAGGACGTTGGTCTTGCGCAGGGACGGGCGCACGGCGGCGCGCAGGTCACGAATCATCGACATGGCTGGCTCCTTCACGGAGGGCCGTCGTCGGGCGCGTGGAACAGCCCGGAATGGGGACGTGTGCTCACATCCGCAAAGCGGGCGGCACCGCGGCGGCGCGATGACGGCGTTCGCTACAGACAGGCAAAAAAGGAGTGCTCTTCCGTCGTGCGCAATGCCCCGGGCCTTGACCGAGAAGGCTTCAGATCACCGAAGAGAGGTGTCGGGCGGAAGAGCGATCGGTACTGCACGATCGACTTCGATCCATTGCAGCCCCACCTCCTCCAGCCGGTCCCCCGTGGGGGATGACGTGTCGTCGGGACTGAGAGCGACGCTTCTGCGTGCTGCCCCGACCAGCGGCCAAGACTATCAGCCGACACAGGGCCAATCCCTTAATTTGCCCGTTCGATACGCGTTCTATGCTCGCCACATGGGAGAAATTCTTGCTCTGGTCGAGGCCCGTCTGCGGACGGCTCTCGGTGAACCGGACGCACGCGCCGCGGTGACGTTCCTCGGTACGGACCGGATCGAGGTGCTCCGTTTCGTCGACGGCGATGTGGTGCGCTACGCGACGCTCGGCATGTCCGCCCAGCCGATGTCCGACCCGACCGCAGCCCTCGCGGACCCGGTGAAGGGGCCGCGCGCCGAGCTGGTCCTCTCCGTGCGGGCCGGGCTCGCCGACACCGACAAAGTGCTCCGCGGGCTGGCGGTGCTGGCGGCCTCCCCGCAGGTCGAGGGGTTGATCGTGGCGCCCGGCGCCTCGCTGGACCTCGGTGAACCGCTGTGGCCCGGGGCGCCGTTCAGCTCCGTACTGGTCGCCGAGCCGGGCGGTCTGGTCGAGGACCTCGCACTGGACGAGCCGATGGAGCCGGTCCGGTTCCTGCCGCTCCTGCCGATGACGCACAACGAGGCCGCATGGAAGCGGGTCCGCGGGGCGCAGGAGCTCCAGGAGCGGTGGCTGTCGCACGGGACGGATCTGCGTGATCCGCTGCGTGCCTCCGTAGCCCTGGACTGAGACATAGGCCATACGGGGATGCTGGAAGCCCCGCCGCGCGGCCAGGAGGGAGAGCCGCGGGCGGGGCGGAACAGGATTGACCCAGGGGTCAGTTGGCGAAGACCGTGAGGCCGTCCTCGGTGGCGTGCTTCGGCTCCAGCTCCTCCGCCTCGTGGGTCAGGGCCGTACGGCGGATCCGGACCACGAGCGCGCCGGCCACGGCCGCGATCGCGGCGACCACGAACGGGACGTGGATGTTGCTCCACTCCTCGATCTTCGGGGCGAGATACGGGGCGGCGGCCGCGGCGAAGACGAAGCCGGTGACGAGCATCGCGACCGCGGTGATCAGGAAGTACGAGGTGAAGAGCAGGGACACCTGGCTGGGTGTGGCCTCGAGTCCCTTGGCGATGGACGGCAGGATCGGGTCGACCAGCCCGATCCCCATGAACGCGACAACCGAGGCACCCGCGGTGGCCCGGACAGCCTTGGGCTGGCGCAGGATGCTGCCCGTTCCCTGATCGAATGGATCATCTGCCGACATGGGAGTGCTCGCTCTCCAGTAGATCGATGTGTTGTGCACAGAATAAGTTAGAGAACCTAATAAATGCAAGTTACATCTAATTATTCTGGTGGGAGCCACGCTGCGGACGGGTGATCGTCCTTGACGCGGCGACAGCCGGGGAGGACCGTTGGTCGCTATGAGGGGCGAACCCAGTTGCCCGAAGTGCGGTGGCCGGGTCAGGGCGCCCGGTCTTTTCGCCGACACGTGGCAGTGCGCCGTGCACGGCGCCGTGTATCCGATGCAGCCGGTGATTCCGCCCAGCGTCGAGGCGCTCGGCGTGGTGGTGCACCGTGCCCGCGTGCCGGTGTGGATGCCCTGGCCGCTGCCGGTCGGCTGGCTGTTCACCGGCGTGGCATACGCGGGGGACGACCGCAGCGGCGGCCGCGCCACCGTCGTCGCCTGCTCGGGGCCCGGTCCGCTCGGCGGGGTGGGGGAGATGCTGCTCGTCGCCGAGGAGCTCGGGGTCGGCCTCGGCGCGCGCTACGCCGGGATCGACGGCCCCGACCCCGGCCCGTACCTCCACGTCGACGGCCCACCCAACGCCAAGGTGCTCGCCGCCGGACGGCCCACCCCGCTCTGGCAGGTCAAGAGTGCCCCCGAGGACCGAGCGGTCTTCGCGGGGGAGGCGCGAGGGCTCTGGCTGTGGGCGGTCGTCTGGCCCGAGCAGTCCGCACTGCTGATGTACGACGAGCTGATACTGACCGATCTGCGCGACGCCGGGGGAGAGATCGACCTGGTGCCCTGCGGGGCGCTCAGCCCACGGCTGCTCAGCCGGCCCTAGGGCTGGTCCGGCGGATCCTGGCCGCACTGCTGCCCTGCCCTGCCCTGTCCTGCCGTCCTGACCGGGCGGTGTTCGAATTCCGGTTATCCTTGGGCGTCCCCCCTGTCCGGCATGCGAGCACTGGAGTACGCGTCGTGCACATCGACCTGCACACCCACTCCACCGCGTCGGACGGCACGGACACCCCTGCCGAGCTGGTGCGGAACGCTGCGGCGGCGGGTCTCGATGTCGTCGCCCTCACCGACCACGACACCGTACGCGGCCACGCCGAGGCGACCGCCGCGCTCCCCGAGGGACTCACTCTCGTCACCGGCGCCGAGCTCTCCTGCCGGATCGACGGTGTGAGCCTGCACATGCTCGCGTACCTCTTCGACCCCGACGAGCCCGAGCTGGCGTGCGAACGCGAGCTGGTCCGCGACGACCGGGTGCCGCGCGCGCAGACGATGGTGCGCAAGCTCCAGGCGCTCGGCGTTCCCGTCGAGTGGGAGCAGGTCTCCCGGATCGCCGGCGAGGGATCGGTGGGCAGGCCGCACATCGCCACCGCGCTCGTCGAGCTCGGTGTCGTCGAGACCGTCTCCGACGCCTTCACCCCCGAGTGGCTCGCCAACGGCGGTCGCGCGTACGCCGAGAAGCACGAACTCGACCCCTTCGACGCGATCCGGCTGGTCAAGGCCGCCGGTGGCGTCACCGTCTTCGCCCACCCGCTCGCCGTCAAGCGCGGTGAGGTGGTGCCCGAGGCGTCGATAGCCCGGCTCGCCGCGGCAGGCCTCGACGGCATCGAGGTCGACCACATGGACCACGACGAGCCGACCAGGGCCCGGCTGCGCGGGCTCGCCAAGGAACTGGGGCTGCTGGCCACCGGTTCCAGCGACTACCACGGTCGCCGGAAGACCGTGCGGCTCGGCGAATACACCACCGACCCGGAGATCTACGGCGAGATCACCCGGCGCGCCACGGGAGCCTTCCCGGTGCCGGGCGCCGGTGGACCCCGCCCCGCGTAGCTCCCCGTCTGCGCGTCTCGCGCACTCCATTGCTTCTCGCGTACGTCACGTACGTCCCCTTCTTCGCGTGCCCGGCCGGACCTGGCCGTGGGCTGCGCGTGTCCTGTTTCGACTCGCTCTCTTCTCGCAAGGCCTCACTGTGTTCGATGTTGCTGTCTTCGGATCCCTTTTTCTCACGCTTTTTGTGATTATGGATCCGCCCGGAATCACCCCGATCTTCCTTGCCCTGACCGCCGGACGGCCCGCCAAGATCCAGCGCCGGATGGCGTTCCAGGCGGTCGCGGTCGCCTTCGGCGTGATCGCCGTTTTCGGCGTGCTCGGCCAGCAGATCCTCGACTATCTGCATGTCTCCGTCCCCGCCCTGATGATCGCGGGCGGACTTCTTCTGCTGCTGATCGCGCTCGATCTGCTGACCGGCAAGACCGACGAGCCGACGCAGACCAAGGACGTCAACGTGGCGCTCGTACCGCTGGGCATGCCGCTGCTCGCCGGACCCGGGGCGATCGTCTCGGTGATCCTGGCGGTGCAGCACGCCGACAGCTTCGCCATGCAGATCTCCGTCTGGACGGCGATCGTCGCCATGCATGTCGTGCTCTGGCTGGCCCTGCGCTACTCGCTGCTGATCATCCGTGTGATCAAGGACGGCGGTGTCGTGCTGATGACGAGGCTCGCCGGAATGATGCTCTCCGCCATCGCCGTACAGCAGATCATCAACGGGATCACCCAGGTCATCCAGAGCTCCTGACGGCGCCGCACATGCCACAGCGCCCCCGTACGGACAGTCCGTACGGGGGCGCTTCGTCTTTGTGCGTCGTCAGGTGTTACGAGGCCGAGGTCTGGGCCGGGCGGATATAGATGCGCTGGCCTATCGCGGCGGCCTGCTGCACGATCCGGTTGACGGAGGCGGCGTCCACGACGGTGCTGTCCACGGCGGTACCGTCGACATCGTCGAGTCGCATGATCTCGAAGCGCATATGGCTTCCCTTCGTCTGATCCTCCTGCTGGAGAACTACTGGGAGGACGGATGATCCGTCCGCAAGGATGTGGAGCACCAGACACCAGTGTCTTGCGCTCCGCAGGGTGTACAACGGCATGCTGTCTGCAAACATTCCCTACGCTAAGGAAATTTTTTGGATGTCTAAGTACCAGTGGGCAACGGGTCGTGCGCGCACCATGAGGTCCGTATGAACGAGGCACAGGCCGCAGAGATCGGCGAGCGCCTGGACCGCACCAACGAGCTGCTGGGGCGCGTGCTCGCCGAGGTGTCGAAGACCCCCTCGACCCACGCGATCTTCGTGGACGCGGGCTATGTGTACGCAGCGGCCGGGCTGCTCGTCACCGGAACCGAGGACCGGCGCTCCTTCGATCTCGACGCGGAAGGGCTGATCGAGGCATTCATCGACAAGGCCCGCACGATCTTCGCGGACAGCAGACTGCTGCGCGTGTACTGGTACGACGGGGCCAGGCGCCGGATCCACACCGTCGAGCAGCAGTCCATCGCCGAACTCCCCGACGTCAAGGTCAGACTCGGCAATCTCAACGCCAACAACCAGCAGAAGGGCGTCGACTCACTCATCCGCACCGACCTCGAATCGCTCGCCCGGCACCGCGCCATCAGCGACGCGGCGCTCGTCGGCGGCGACGAGGACCTGGTCTCGGCGGTCGAGGCGGCGCAGGGGTACGGGGCCCGGGTCCACCTGTGGGGCATCGAGGCCGGAGAAGGCCGCAACCAGGCCGAACCGCTGCTCTGGGAGGTCGACAGCCAGCGCACCTTCGACCTCGACTTCTGTCGGCCGTACGTCACCAGACGCCCCGTCACCACATACGAGGACGACTCCCCGGCGCCCTCGCGCGACGACGTCCGTTTCGTCGGTGCGCAGATTGCCGCGGCCTGGCTCGCCGCCCGCGGCCGCGAGTCCCTCGCCGATCTGCTGCCCGGACACCCCTATCTGCCGGGCTCCGTCGACCAGGACCTGCTTGTCGAAGCCGAGCGACTCCTCCAGCACTCGCTGCGCGGCCACGCCCACCTGCGGCGGGCGCTGCGCGACGGCTTCTGGCAGCACCTGCAGGCGCAGTACTGAACTACACGCCGTCCCAGAAGGAGACGAGCGCGGCAGCGGTCTGCTCCGGGCGGTCCGTATTGGGGGAGTGCTCGGCGCCCGCGATCCGGGTGCGGTGCGCGCCGAGGCGCTGCGCCATCGTGTCGAGCAGCGGCACCGGCCAGGTGTCGTCGCGCTCGCCGGACAGCACAAGCACGGGCAGCGGTACGGCGGCGAGTTCGGCCACCCGGTCCGGCTCGGTCACCAGCTGCCGGCCGGTGGCGATGAGCTGGGCGGCCCGGTGCCGCAGCCAGCGTCGGCGCAGGCCCTCGCCGTCCGTCGCCGCGTCCTCCGGCGGGTCGAGGGCGCGCATCGCCTCCCACACCTCGGCCATGCTCAGCGTCGTGAGCGCGTCGCTGAGCATCTTCACCTTGAGCTGCTGGGCCTCGGTGACCTGGGCGGGGCCGGAGGACATCAGCGTCAGCGAACGGAACGGCGAGGCGTCGACCAGCACGGCCGCACGGGCGATCAGGCCGCCGAGCGAATGCCCCAGCAGATGGACGGAGCCGTCACCACCGGCGTCGAGCGCGGCGGCCTGCGCAAGCACATCGCGAGCCAACTCGCCCTGAGCGTAAGCCTCCTGACGATCCGTCCCCTCGGTCTCGTACTGCCCGCGCCCATCGATGGCGACGATGCGGTACCCGGCGGCGGAGAGTGGTTCGAGGAGCGCGATGAAGTCCTCCTTGCTGCCCATGTAACCGGGCAACAGGAGTGCGGTGCCGCGCGGTTCGGCAGGCGGCAGGGCTTCCAGCACAGCAAAGTCCCCACGCGCGGTACGCAGCGGGCGGACGCGGGCGCAGGGGGGCGGGGTGAAGGTGTGCGGCCGACTCATGGAACGAGGCTATGTCCTCGAACGCCGGACGGGCCGAATCGGGTGTCCTCAAACGCCGGACGGGCTTGAGGTCGCCCTCAAGCCCGTCCGGCCATGCAAGCCCCTCAGGGGTCCCCCATGCCATTGAGGCCATGGGAGATGGAGGAGCGGGGTTCGGGGCGCAGCCCCGAACCAACCCACGTGGTGGGGTCAGCTCTCGGTCGTAGCCGCCCGCGCCCGCCGACGCCGCGGCTTCGCCTCGCCCTCGGCGACCGGAGCCTCGACCACGGTCTCCGCCTTCGGCTTCGCCGCAGCGCGCGTCCGCCGACGCGGCTTGCTCTCCGGCACCGGCTCGGCGATCGGCGCGATCTGGAAGTCGACCTCGTCCGCCACCGGCTTGGCCACGACCCGGGCGCGACGACGCGGCTTGGTCAGCGCCTTGGTCTCCGGCATCGGCTCGGCGATCGGCGCGATCTGGAAGTCGACCTCGTCCGCCACCGGCTTGGCCACGACCCTGGCCCGGCGGCGACGCGGCTTGGCCTCGGCAACCGGCTCCGCCTCGACCTTCACCGGTGCCTCGACAACGGCGGCCGGAGCCTCCGCCACGGCCACGGCCACGGCCACCGCGGCCTCGGCCGCGACATCCGGGGCCCCGACACGGGTACGACGACGGCGACGCGGTGTACGCGGCTCGGCCGGCGCGTCAGCAACCGACGAGACCGACGCGGCCTCGGAGGTCGGTGCGGCCTCGGAGGCCGGCGCCGGCACCACAGCGGCGGCGCCGTCCGCAGCCGCGGACCCGCCCCGCGTACGACGACGCTGACGCGGCGTACGCGGCGCTCGCTCCTCACGCTCCGCAGGGGCCGACGACGCGGCGGACGCCTTGCGGCCACGGCCGCCCGTCTCGCCCAGGTCCTCGATCTCCTCGGCCCGCAGACCCGCACGGGTCCGCTCGGTGCGCGGCAGGACACCCTTGGTACCGGCCGGGATGTCGAGCTCCTCGAAGAGGTGCGGCGACGTGGAGTACGTCTCGACCGGGTCGGGGAACTTCAGGTCCAGCGCCTTGTTGATCAGCTGCCAGCGCGGGATGTCGTCCCAGTCGACCAGCGTGATCGCGATGCCCTTCGCACCCGCACGGCCGGTCCGGCCGATGCGGTGGAGGTACGTCTTCTCGTCCTCCGGCGACTGGTAGTTGATGACGTGCGTGACGCCTTCGACGTCGATACCGCGGGCCGCGACATCGGTGCAGACGAGCACGTCGACCTTGCCGTTGCGGAACGCCCGCAGCGCCTGCTCACGGGCGCCCTGGCCGAGGTCGCCATGGACCGCGCCGGACGCGAAACCGCGCTTCTCCAGCTGCTCGGCGATGTCGGCTGCCGTCCGCTTGGTGCGGCAGAAGATCATCGCCAGTCCACGGCCGTTGGCCTGCAGTATCCGTGAGACCATCTCCGGCTTGTCCATGGAGTGGGCACGGAAGACGTGCTGCGAGGTGTTGGCGACGGTCGCGCCCTCGTCGTCGGGCGAGGTGGCGCGGATGTGCGTCGGCTGCGTCATGTAGCGCCGCGCGAGGCCGATGACCGCACCCGGCATGGTCGCCGAGAACAGCATCGTCTGGCGGGTCGGCGGCAGCATGGTGATGATCCGCTCGACGTCGGGCAGGAAGCCCAGGTCGAGCATCTCGTCGGCCTCGTCGAGGACGAGGGAACGCACGTGCGACAGGTCGAGCTTGCGCTGACCGGCCAGGTCGAGCAGGCGGCCCGGGGTACCGACGATCACGTCGACGCCCTTCTTGAGGGCCTCGACCTGCGGCTCGTACGCACGGCCGCCGTAGATCGCGAGAACGCGGACGTTACGCACCTTGCCGGCGGTCAGCAGGTCGTTGGTGACCTGCTGGCAGAGCTCACGCGTGGGAACGACGACCAGCGCCTGCGGCGCCTCGGTCAGCTGCTCGGGCTGGGCCCGGCCCGCCTCGACGTCCGCGGGGACGGTGACGCGCTCCAGCAGCGGAAGACCGAAACCGAGCGTCTTGCCGGTACCGGTCTTGGCCTGTCCGATCACGTCGGAGCCGGAGAGTGCGACGGGGAGCGTCATCTCCTGGATGGGAAAGGGGGACACAATGCCGACGGCCTCAAGGGCCTCGGCCGTCTCGGGAAGGATCCCGAGGTCTCGGAACGTAGTCAGGGTGCTGCCTCTTCTGTGAGACGCGGTCCGAGGCGAACGCTGGGGGTCGTACCGTGCCGGGGTTGGTCATCCGGCCGTGGATGGGCCGGGTGGCGCGGGACCACTGCCGTCGCTCGAGCGCTCGTGCCGCTGAGGGGGCCCCTCATCTGCGGTCGTACGTGTCGTACGCCCCGCGTGGAGGGCTGTCGGGTCGGAGCCGATCGGGCCACCGACCGGGCATCCTCATTCAATTTCGCGCCACCGGTACATCCAAAATACTCAGTAGCCGCAATACCACTGTACCCCGGATTCGCGCATGTGTGTCGGGCGAATTCATCGGAACGGTGTGATGTCACCGGCTGACCAGGCCCTTCCATCCTTCGACGGGCGGGCTATTCTGCGGTTCATGGAGACGCCTGACAACGCCACTGAAGCCCCCGCACCCACCGGAATCGCCGCCCAGGACTGGGCCACCGCATCCGCTGAGCCGCAGTACCGCGCCGCGGTCGTGGATCTGCTGGGAGCACTCGCGTACGGGGAACTTGCGGCCTTCGAGCGGCTCGCCGAGGACGCAAAACTCGCGCCGACGCTGGCCGACAAGGCGGAGCTGGCAAAGATGGCGTCCGCCGAATTCCATCACTTCGAGCGGTTGACGGACCGGCTGTCCGCGATCGACACCGAGCCGACCGGGGCCATGGAGCCGTTCGCCAAGGCGCTCGACGACTTCCACCGCCAGACCGCCCCGTCGGACTGGCTGGAAGGTCTGGTCAAGGCGTACGTCGGCGACTCGATCGCCAGTGACTTCTACCGTGAGGTCGCCGCCCGCCTCGACTCGGACACCCGCTCGCTCGTCCTCGCCGTGCTCGACGACACGGGCCACGGCAACTTCGCCGTGGAGAAGGTGCGTGCCGCGATCGAGGCCGACCCGCGCGTCGGCGGCCGGCTCGCTCTGTGGGCCCGCCGGCTGATGGGCGAGGCGCTCTCACAGGCGCAGCGGGTGGTCGCCGACCGCGACGCGCTGTCGACGATGCTCGTCGGCGGGGTGGCCGACGGTTTCGACCTGGCAGAAGTCGGCCGGATGTTCTCGCGCATCACCGAGGCGCACACCAAGCGGATGGCCGCACTCGGTCTGGCTGCCTGACCCGTACCCGCCCCGGACGGCCGACCGATCAGGACGACCGGCCGGCCGGTCCGGGGCCGGCCTCGTACGAGGTCAGGCCGCCGCTGATCGGCTCAGACGGCGGCTGCCCGGGCGGAGCAGCAGGGACAGCGTCACCGCGCCGATCAGCACCGCGCCGATCAGGGTGGCCAGGACATGGCCCGGCCCCAGCACCGAGTGCGTCAGATACGCGCCGAACAGGGCCCCCAGAGCGCCGGTGGCGAAGACGGTACGACGGGACGGGAGCCGGCCCGACAGTGAGCGGAGCGCCGCCCAGGAGAGGGCGAGTCCGAGCACGACGGAGCCGAGGGATTCCCAGATCACAGATGTTCACCTCGCGGGTTGCGGAGGGGGATCTCCCCTGCTCATGGAGCTGTGGGGGCAAATCGGTCGTAGGCGGTCCTACCCGTGGGCCGTGGAACGCAACCCTCCTGGGACATTTTTCGCACAGGTGTCGCACAGGCGTCGGTGGCCGTGAGCAGCGGGAAACGACGAAGCGGCCCGGTGGGGATCCCCGCCGGGCCGCTTCTCACTACTGTGCGTCGAGCGTGCTCCTACAGCGCGCCGAACCCCACCCGCCGCGTGCTCGGCTCGCCGATCTCCACGTAGGCGACCCGGTCGGCCGGCACCAGGACCTTGCGGCCCTTGTCGTCCGTGAGGCTGAGCAGCTGCGCCTTGCCGGTGAGAGCATCGGCGACCGCGCTCTCGACCTCCTCGGCGGAAAGCCCGCTCTCCAGAACGATCTCCCGGGGTGCGTGCTGCACGCCGATCTTGACCTCCACGGCTATGTCCCTCCGACGGTCAGTCCTCTGCGCGTGAGCCGCGCCGTACGCACCACACATTAGCCCGGTGAGGGGAGCTGCCAGCGGTCGGCGGGCCACGCCCGCAGCGAACACGGCCGGACGGTCAGTGCTGATCGATGCCGTGCAGGGGGAACCCGGCGATGCCGCGCCAGGCCAGCGAGGTGAGGAGCTGCACCGCCGTGTCGCGCGGAATCGCCGACTGGCTGGACAGCCAGTACCGGGCGACCACCTGGGAGACACCGCCCAGTCCCACCGCGAGCAGCATCGACTCGTCCTTGGACAGGCCCGTGTCACCCGCGATGACGTCGGAGATTGCCTCCGCGCACTGCAGCGAGACCCGGTCGACCCGCTCGCGTACCGCCGGCTCGTTCGTCAGGTCCGACTCGAAGACCAGCCGGAAGGCGCCGCCCTCGTCCTCGACGTACGCGAAGTAGGCATCCATCGTCGCGGCGACGCGCAGCTTGTTGTCCGTCGTCGACGCCAGTGCCGTACGGACCGCCTGCAGCAGCGACTCGCAGTGCTGGTCGAGCAGCGCCAGATAGAGCTCCAGCTTGCCCGGGAAGTGCTGGTAGAGCACCGGCTTGCTGACACCGGCCCGCTCCGCGATGTCGTCCATCGCGGCGGAGTGGTAGCCCTGCGCGACGAAGACCTCCTGCGCGGCGCCCAGCAGCTGGTTGCGTCGGGCGCGGCGAGGCAGGCGAGTGCCCCGCGGGCGCGCTGCCTCTGTCTGCTCGATGGCTGTCACGCCGCCTCCCAAATTTGTGATCGAACGCAGCCATTGCGTACACGCTGCGCCGTTCGGCCATCGTACTTTTGAGTAACCCGGGTGCGCGCGGCGCGGACGCAGAATTTCACGGACCGGACCGCTGCGGTAGCCACAGATTGGCCGACCCCCACGGCAAAACGGGACGTATCAGCGGTAGTCGTCCTCATCCTGCGCGACCACGCGGCGCTGCTCGGCCGCATCCGCCTCATTTGCGGTGGCCCGGTCGAAGTCCGTCAGCGGGTCGTCGCTCTTCTGTTGGAGATCGGCCTGCTGCTCGACGGCATCCGCCTCGGGCGTCTCCTGGTCCGGTTCGTCCGGCTGAATGTCTTCGAAGGTCTCCGGGTCACTGGGGTCGACCGTCATGGTGACTCCCTTCCTTGCTTCGAGCGTAGGAGCTACCCCTCCACGGCGCTATGCCATCTGTGACGGCGAACACACAAACCACGGTGTGATCGTCTCGTAACATTGGCGCATGTCGTCGACCGAGCTGCCGGGAGCCCGCGCCGCTGCCGCCGTGGTGGCCCCCACGGCGAGTCCCGTCCGGGTAGCCGAGGGCGAGAAACTGCGTTCCGTCGCGCTGCCCGGGCTGACGTTGAACGTCCGCACCCGCCCGCCGGAGCGGTCCGGACTGCCGCCCGCGCTCTATGTGCACGGGCTCGGCGGCTCCTCGCAGAACTGGTCGGCGCTGATGCTGTTGCTCCAGGACGTGGTGGACGGCGAGGCGGTCGACCTGCCCGGCTTCGGGGACTCCCCGCCGCCGGACGACGGCAACTATTCGGTCACCGGGCACGCCCGCGCGGTGATCCGGCTCCTGGATGCGGGGGAGTGCGGCCCCGTCCATCTCTTCGGCTGTTCGCTCGGCGGCGCGGTGGCCACCCGGGTCGCGGCCGTCCGCCCCGATCTGGTGCGGACGCTCACCCTCATCTCGCCGGCGCTGCCCGAGATCCGGGTGCAGTGGCCCGCCGTGCCGACCGCACTGCTCGCCGTTCCGGGGATCGCATCCCTGTTCTCCCGGATGACCAAGGACATGACGGCGGAACAACGGACGCGCGGAGTCATGGCACTCTGTTACGGCGATCCGGCACGCGTCTCCGAAGCCGGCTTCCGTGAAGCGGTGGCCGAAATGGAGCGGCGGCTGGAGCTGCCGTACTTCTGGGACGCGATGGCGCGCTCGGCGCGTGGCATCGTCGATGCGTACACGCTGGGCGGACAGCACGGACTGTGGCGCCAGGCCGAGCGTGTGCTCGCCCCGACCCAGCTCGTGTACGGCGGACGGGACCAGCTCGTCTCGTACCGGATGGCACGCAGGGCGTCCGCGGCCTTCCGTGATTCGCGGCTGCTGACACTGCCCGATGCCGGGCATGTGGCGATGATGGAGTACCCGGAGGCGGTCGCCCAGGCGTTCCGGGAATTGCTCGACGAACGCGGCGGGAGCTGATCCGGGGCGTGGGACGACATAGCCGAAAAGGCCCTCCACCCAAGGGGCCCGGGAGCGATGCCGCCGCGAACGCGGCAGGCGGCCGTGAGGGGGTCCGGCCGGAGGACGGCAGCGGACGGCGCAGGAGGACGGCAGACACGCCGCCCGGCACGGACGGGCACACTCCGTTCCAAGGGGTCCCGCAGGTGCGCGGCGGCCATCCCGAACCGCGTGAACCGGGTGGTGGCTGGGGGACCGGCCCGCAGCAGCGGTACGGCGACTGGCGCATAACGGCGCGGACCGGTGACCCGGGGCGACGGCCGGGGGCACCTCGGCCGGTCTCCCAGCAGTCGATGGCTCAGCGGCCGCCGATGCCGCAGCAGCAGGCGGTCGGTACGCGACCGCTGATACCGGGGCCACGACGAGAGTTCGTCGATGCCTTCGACGTACCAGCCGCATCGCTCACGCCACCCGCGCCGCGTTCCCCGTCCGCCCCACCGGCCGATCCGTTCAGCTCGGTCGGCGAGTGGGACGAGCGGCCCCCCGGCGGGGACAGGGATGCGGTACCGGGCACCGCTCCGGACAGCAAGGACAGCAAGGACAGCAAGGACAGCAAAGGCACCAAGGGCCGTACCTTCACCGGCATCGCGGCGGCCGCGGTGACCACCGTGCTCGCGGTCGTCGTCGCCGGACAGGTCGCCCACGACGGCAGCGCGCGGGTCGATGCCACCGCGCGGACGGGCGTGGACCGGGACGGTGCCGACGACACCTCCTCCCGGTCGGACGACCGGCCGACGCCCACACCGGCCGCGGTCAAGCCCCTTTCGTACGAGCAGAAGATGGCCACGGCCTATCCGCTCGCCCGGGAACTCCAGGGCTCCGGGCATTTCGAGGTGGTTCCGGGCGCGGCGAAGGCTCCGGGCGCGGGGCATAAGTACCGCTATCGGATCGATGTCGAAAAAGGTCTCGGCCTCGATGCCGGACTTTTTGCCGAAGCGGTTCAGAAAACCCTTAATGACGACCGGAGTTGGGCGCACCACGGCGCCATGACCTTTGAGCGGATCTCCTCGGGGGACCCCGATTTCGTGATCACTCTGGCCAGCCCGGGAACCACCGGCGACTGGTGCAGGAAGTCGGGCCTCGATACGACCGAGGACAATGTCTCGTGCGATTCCGCGGCGACCGAGCGCGTGATGATCAACGCCTATCGCTGGGCCCAGGGATCGTCGACGTTCGGCCCCGAGAAGCTCTTCGCCTACCGGCAGATGCTGATCAACCATGAAGTCGGCCACCGGCTGGGGCACAACCATGTGAGTTGCCGCACGCCGGGCGCCCTGGCTCCGGTGATGCAGCAGCAGACCAAATCCCTGAACATCGATGGGATCAAGTGCCGCCCCAACGCCTGGGTCTACCCGGCCAGTTGAGCCGGAGCGGGGCACCGGCCCCGTTGCGCCAGGTCATACCTTGATCGCGCCCTGCTGGGAACCGCGCCCGGGCCGGGAGAGCGGCCGTCCGGAATACTGTCCAGTATCTGAGATCGGCGTCTTGTTCCGCGTTGACATCGCCGATGCGGTCCCGCATATTTCTCGGCATGTCACGCAGCCCCGTCACCTCCGAATGCGCCGCCATTGTGCTGGCGCTCATCGGCGTGACCGGGCACAGCGTCGCCGACATTCACTGTTGCTGACGCCTGCCTGAGCGCGCGTCGGCCCCCTTTCCCCGAGTCCTGTCTCGTAGGGAACGGCTCTTCCCGGCTGCCGCGCCTGGGCGTACTCCGTCCGCAGGCGCGGCAGCTTCGGTGTTCCGGTCCCCTTCGCTTTCCGACCGGTTGTCCACCCCCACCCTCGCTGCAGCCTGCCCGGACCCACCATCCGTGTCCCACCGCAAGCAGCACTCCGAGAGGTCATCTTCCGATGCGTCAACCGTCCGTCATATCGCGCCGCGTGGCAGCGGCCGTCGTGGTTCTCGTCGTGGGTTCGGGCGCCGCCGCGTGCGGGCCCCAGGACAGCAAGGGCAGCGACGGCAACTCCGGCGCAGCGGGCAAGCCCGCCAAGGGCGGCACGCTCACCGTCCTCAACAGCAACCCGCAGGAGGACTTCGACCCCGCGCGGCTGTACACCTCCGGCGGCGGCAACGTCCCGTCCCTGGTCTTCCGTACGCTGACCACCCGCAACCGGGAGGACGGCGCCCCCGGCGCCGAGGTCGTCCCCGACCTGGCGACCGACCTGGGGACGCCCAGCAAGAACGCGACTGTCTGGACGTACACGCTCAAGGACGGCCTGAAGTACGAGGACGGCACCGCGATCACGAGCGCCGACATCAAGTACGGCATCGAGCGCTCCTTCGCCGCCGAGCTCTCCGGCGGTGCGCCCTACCTGCGTGACTGGCTGATCGGCGGGGCCGACTACCAGGGTCCGTACAAGGACAAGAAGGGCCTCGCCTCGATCGAGACGCCCGACGCGAAGACGATCGTCTTCCACCTCAACAAGCCGGAGGGCGAGTTCCCCTACCTGGCGACACAGACCCAGACGACCCCCGTACCGAAGGCCAAGGACACCGGCGCGAAGTACGAGAACCACCCGATCTCCTCGGGGCCGTACAAGGTCGTCAAGAACGAGGGCGACGGCGAGCGCCTCGTCCTGGAGCGCAACACGTTCTGGTCCGCGAAGACGGACGAGGAGCGCAAGGCGTACCCGGACCGGATCGACGTGCGCTCCGGCCTCGACTCCGCCGTCATCAACCAGCGGCTCTCCGCCTCCCGGGGCGCCGACGCCGCCGCCGTCACCACCGACACCAACCTCGGCCCGGCCGAGCTCGCCAAGGTCACCGGCGACAAGAAGCTCGCCGCCCGCGTCGGCACCGGCCACTTCGGCTACACCAACTACATCGCCTTCAACCCGAAGGTGAAGCCGTTCGACAACCCGAAGGTGCGCGAGGCGATCTCGTACGCTGTCGACAGGTCCTCCGTGATCAACGCGGCCGGCGGTTCCTCGCTCGCCGAGCCCGCCACCACCTTCCTGCCGGAGCAGGCGTCCTTCGGCTACAGCGCGTACGACGCCTTCCCGGCCGGCAAGACGGGCAACGCGGCCAAGGCCAAGGAGCTGCTGAAGGAGGCCGGTTACGCCAAGGGCCTGACCGTCACGCTCACGCACTCCAACGAGAAGAACTTCGCCACCAGCCCGGAGATCGCCACCGCTGTCCAGGAGGCGCTGAAGGAGGCCGGGATCACGGTCGAGCTGGCGGGCCTGGAGGGCAACGCCTACTCGGACAAGATCCACGATGTGAAGAGCGAGCCCGGCTTCTTCCTCACCGGCTGGGGCGCCGACTGGCCGTCCGGCGGCCCGTTCCTCGCGCCGATCTTCGACGGACGCCAGATCGTCAAGGACGGCTACAACTTCAACGCGTTCCAGCTCGACGACTCCTCCGTCAACAAGGAGGTCGACGAGATCAACAAGCTGACCGACCTGAGCGCGGCCGCGAAGCGCTGGGGCGCGCTCGACAAGAAGATCGGTGAGCAGGCGGTGACCGTGCCGCTGTTCCACCCCGTCTACAAGCGCCTGTACGGCGAGTCCATCAAGAACGTCGTCATCAGCGACTGGACCGGTGTACTCGACATCTCGCAGGTCGCGGTCAAGTAACCATGGCCGAAGCTCTGCTGGTCAAGGAGGCGGGGGCCGTGCAGGCCCCCGCCTCCGGGGCCTCCTCGTTCTGGCGGCGGCTGCGCGCACGGCGCTCCGCCGTCGTGGCGGCCGTGATCGTCGCTCTGCTGGTCCTGGTCGCGCTCGCCGCCCCGCTGCTGGCGGGCATCGAGGGCCAGGACCCCACCACGTACCACGCGAACCTCGTCGACTCCGCGACCGGCGGCGTGCCGCTGGGCTCGTTCGGCGGGATCAGTGCCGACCACTGGCTCGGCATCGAACCGCTCACCGGCCGCGATCTCTTCGCCCGCGTCGTGTACGGCGCCCGGGTCTCGCTCGGCGTCGCGCTCGCCGCGACCCTGCTCCAGGTGGCCATCGGCGTGGTCGTCGGCCTCGCCGCCGGGCTCGGCAACCGCTTCGTCGACCAGGCGCTCAGCCGCGTCACCGATGTTGTCGTCGCCCTGCCCGTCATGGTGATCGCGCTCGGCGCGCTCGCCGTCGCCCCCGCCGACTTCCCGCGTCCGGTGCTGATCGCCGCGATCGTCGGCCTGGTCGGCTGGTCCGGCATCTCCAAGATCGTGCGCGCCCAGACGCTCGCCCTGAAGTCGCTCGACCATGTGGCGGCCGCCCGGCTCAGCGGCTGGGGCGGCTGGCGGATCGCCCGGCGCGAGCTGTTGCCCGCGCTGGCCGCACCCGTCATCACGTACGCCGTGCTGCTCTTCCCCGGCAACATCGTCGTCGAAGCGGCACTGTCCTTCCTCGGCGTCGGCATCAAACCGCCCACGCCGTCCTGGGGACAGATGCTCAGCGACGCCGACACCTGGTACCAGGCGGCGCCCACCTATCTGCTGATCCCCGCCCTGCTGATCTTCATCACCGTGCTGGCGCTGACCGTCCTCGGTGAAGGCGTACGCAACGCACTCGACCCGCGCGTCGCCTCCCGGCTCCGGATCGGCACCGGACGCAAGAAGGAGGCCGGAGCATGAGCCGGTTCCTGCTGCGGCGCCTCGGCGGGGCGCTCTTCGTGCTCCTCGCCCTCAGCGTCGTCGTCTACGCCGCCTTCTACGTCGCCCCGGGCAACGTCGCACAGATCGCCTGCGGTCCGCGCTGCTCGCCCGCCCAGGTGGCACAGGTCAGCGACCAACTGCGGCTCGGCGACCCGCTGTACCTGCAGTACGCGCACTTCCTCCGGGGGATCTTCGCCGGCCGCGACTATTCGACCGGCACCGGAATCCTGCACTGCCAGGCACCCTGCCTCGGACGTTCGTACCAGAACGACGAGCAGGTCACCCAGATGATCCTCACCAAGCTCCCGGCCACCGCCTCGCTCGCCATCGGTGCCTTCGTGCTGTGGATCGTGCTCGGCGTCGGCACCGGGCTGCTCTCGGTGTGGCGGCGCGGCCGCGCGACCGAGCGGCTCCTCACCGGACTGACCCTGGCCGGCATGGCCACGCCCGTCTTCGTCGTCGGTCTGCTGCTGATCATCGTTTTCTGCTCGGCGCTGCAACTGCTGCCGTTCCCCGACTACGTACCGCTCACCGAGAATCCGGAGCAGTGGGCCTGGAACCTGCTGCTGCCCTGGGTCTCACTGGCCCTGGTCTCTGCCGCTCCGTACGCCCGGATGACCCGGGCGTCGATGCTGGAGACGCTCGCCGAGGACCATGTGCGCACCTTCCGGGCGTACGGGGTGAGCGAGCGGAAGCTCGTCGGGCGGCACGCGCTGCGCGGCGCCCTCGGCCCCGTGATCGCGCTCGGCGCACTGGACATCGGCTCGATGTTCGGCGGAGCCGTCCTCACGGAATCGCTCTTCAACATCCCCGGCGTCGGACGCGAACTCGTCGACGCCGTGAAGAACGTCGACCTGCCGGTCGTCGTCGGCCTGGTGCTCGTCACCGGCTTCTTCGTCGTCCTTGCCAATGCCGTCGCAGACATCCTGCAGGCGATGGCCGACCGTCGGGTGGTGCTGGCATGAGTCTGGTCGAGGTCTCCGATCTGACCATCTCCTTCGACGGCGCGGATGGCGTACGGGCCGTGGACGGCCTCTCCTTCACGCTGGAGGCGGGTGCCGCGCTCGGCGTCGTCGGCGAGTCCGGCTCCGGCAAGAGCGCGTCGGCGTACGCCCTGCTCGGACTCCACCGGGGGACAGGTGCCACGGTCGGTGGTTCGATCCGGGTCGCCGGCGTGGACGTACAGGCGGCGGACGACGCGGAGCTGCGTGCGCTGCGCGGGGCGAAGGCCGCGATGGTCTTCCAGGACCCGCTGTCCTCACTGGACCCGTACTACGCGGTCGGCGACCAGATCGCCGAGGTGTACCGGGTCCACGCCCGCGCCTCACTTCGAGCGGCGCGGGCGCGGGCCGTCGACGTGCTCGACCGGGTCGGCATCCCCGACGCGGTGCGGCGGTCGCGGTCCCGGCCGCACGAGTTCTCCGGCGGGATGCGGCAGCGCGCGCTGATCGCCATGGCGCTCGCCTGCGAGCCACAGCTGCTTGTGGCCGACGAGCCGACGACGGCGCTGGACGTCACCGTCCAGGCCCAGATCCTCGACCTGCTGCACACCCTGCGCCGGGAGACCGGCATGGGGCTGCTGCTGGTCACCCACGATGTGGGCGTCGCGGCGGAGAGCGTCGACGAGGTGCTGGTCATGCAGTCGGGCCGGGAGGTGGAGCGCGGGCCGGTAGCCGAGGCGCTCGGCGCGCCCCGGCAGCCGTACACGCGCGCACTGCTGGCCGCCGTGCCGCGGGTGGATGCGAAGCGTGCGGTGCCGGTACGGGTACCGGCACCTCGGGTCGCGGACAGCGGGGAACCGCTGCTCGAAGCCGTCGATCTGCGGCGTGAATTCGGGCGGGGCCGCAGCCGGGTCACCGCCGTGGACGGCGTATCGCTCACTGTCCACCCCGGCGAGACACTCGGCATCGTCGGCGAGAGCGGCAGTGGCAAGACGACGCTCGGACGGATGCTCGTACGCCTCCTCGACCCGACCGCGGGCCGGCTCCACTACCGGGGTACGGAGATCGGATCGCTGTCGGACAAGGCGCTGCGCCCGCACCGGCGCGAGCTCCAGATGGTCTTCCAGGACCCCGTCGCCTCGCTCAACCCGCGCCGCTCGATCGGTGAATCCGTCGCCGATCCGCTGCGTGCGGCGGGCGCACTCGACGACACCCGGGTCCGGGCCCGCGTCCAGGAGCTGCTGGAACGCGTCGGCCTCGACCCCGACCGGTACGACCGCTACCCGCACGAGTTCAGCGGCGGACAGCGCCAGCGCGTGGGCATCGCGCGCGCGCTCGCCGCCGACCCCCGGCTGATCGTCTGCGACGAACCGGTCTCCGCGCTCGACGTCACCACCCAGGCACAGGTCACCGCACTCCTCGCCGAGCTCCAGCGCGAACTCGGCCTCGGACTGGTCTTCATCGCCCATGACCTCGCGGTCGTACGGCAGGTCAGCGACCGGGTCGCGGTGATGCGGCAGGGCCGGATCGTCGAAACGGGCAGTGTCGACGAGGTGTACGGCGCGCCCCAGGATCCGTACACCAAGCAGCTCCTGGCCGCCGTGCCCGCCCTCGATCCGGCGCTCGCGGCAGTGCGCCGCACAGCCCGCAAGGAGCTGGCCGCAGCCTGACCCTGCGTAACCGATCACCCTCATAGCGCGACGGAACGCTACCGAGGCAGGAAAGTTACGACGGTTCACCCCTTTCGGTGGCGCGATGGACAACCGTCCGTCGCGCCACCGGCGTATCCGCTTACGGTCGTCCCGCTGTGAGTCGCCCTTTCGACGGCGGCCGCCACAAGGGAGATCGGGGGTGTGCTCGTGCGGATCGGACTCCTCACCGACGGTGGTTATCCGTATGCGACCGGTGAGTCCAGACTCTGGTGCGACCGTCTGGTGCGCGGACTGACGCAGCACGAGTTCGATCTCTACGCGCTCAGCCGCTCCGCCGAGCAGGAGGCGCAGGGCTGGGTACAGCTCCCGCCCCAGGTCAGCCGGGTGCGGACGGCGCCGCTGTGGATGGCCGACGAGGACATCCTGGGCGGCCACGCCCCCAAGGGGCTGCTCGCCCGGCTGGTGACCGGAGGGGGCGGGCGGTCGTACGGACGGCGCGAACGACGCCGCTTCACGGCGCACTTCACGGCGCTCGCGACATCCATCTGCACGGCGGACGTGACACGCGACGAAGCGGACGGCGTACGCCCTACAGGTGCCCCCGACGCCGCCGACACGCAGTTCACGGACGGGCTGTACGGACTCGCCGAGCTGGCCCGCGAACACGGCGGGCTTCCCGCGGCGCTCCGCTCCGAAACCGCCGTCCGCGTACTCGAAGCCGCCTGCCGCGCTCCCGGCACCGGCCGCACCGTCCAGACCGCGACCGTCCCCGACCTCCTCGCCTTCGCCGCGGAGCTGGACCGCGTCCTGCGTCCGCTCTCCCTCGACTGGTACGACGAGGAGAGCCTCGGCGCGGTCGACCTCTGCCACGCCACGTCCGGCGCCGCCGCGGCCCTGCCGGGGCTGTTGGCCAAACGCTTCTTCGGGGTGCCGCTGCTGGTCACCGAGCACGGTGTGCAGCTGCGGGCGCACTACCTCGCCGCGACCGGCACGCCGCTGAGCGCGCCGGTACGCGCCCTGCTCGCCAACTTCCTCGGACGGCTGGCCACCGAGGTGTACCGGCAGGCCGCGCTCATCACCCCGGGCAACACGCACGCCCGCCGCTGGCAGGAGCGGTGCGGCGCCGACCGGGCCAAGCTGCGCACCGTCTACCCCGGCATGGAGGCGGCCCGCTTCGCCGCGCTCGGGGAGAGCGGCGACGACGGCGGACCCGACACGCTGGTCTGGGTCGGCAGGATCGAACCTTCCAAGGACCTGATCGCGCTGCTGCACGCCTTCGCCGAAGTGCGGAAGGCCGAACCGGACGCCCGGCTGCGCATCGTCGGCGCCCCGGCGCCGTGCGCGGAAGGCACCACATACCTCGCCCAATGCCGGGCGCTCGCCGCCCAGCTCTTCCCCGACGAGGCCGCCGACGCGCACGCCATCGGTGACAACCCGGTCTCCTTCGAGGACATCGGCGACGCCGAACTGCCCGACCTCGCGGAGGCGTATGCGGCGGGCGGGATCGTGGTCCTCTCCAGCGTCGTCGAAGGCTTCCCGATCAGCCTGGTCGAGGCGATGTTCTGCGGACGGGCCACGGTGTCGACGGACGTCGGCGCCGTCGTCGAAGTCATCGGCGGTACGGGGCTGGTGGTGCCCCCGCGCAACCCCCGGGCGCTCGCCGACGCATGTATCACGCTGCTGCGCGACCCCGAGCGTCGTGCACGGCTCGGCGCGGCGGCCCGCGCCCGCGCACTCGAACTCTTCACCGTCGAACAGAACCTCGCGGCATTTCGCGGCATTTACCTGGAGCTGATCTCGCACTCCCCGGTGCGCAGAGACGCGCATGCACCGAACACGGACGGCTCCCCACGCCCGTTCGCGACACCGCCGGAGGCCCATGTGCTGGGCGGCTGGACGGCCCCCGTCCCGCCCACGGCCGGGCACACCCCGAGCTGGGCCACCGAGGGCGTGTGCGCGGGCGCGCTGGGAACGGGGGACGGCGATGTGTGAGCAGGAGACGGCCGCGAGGGCGGGCCGGTCGGGTACACCCGCCAGACGGTCCCGCGGACTTGGCGAAGAACACGGAGGAACTCCCATGGGCGGCCGCCCGACCGAGGCACCCGATGCCCCGGGCACACCGATGCCCGGCGCAAGCCGGGACTCCCGCGCGGAGGCCTTGGTCTCCGAGACACGAGTCGCGGGGATCTCCGCACCGGCTTGGGGTCTGCCCGCATCCGGGCCGGGGCGGACATCGGTGATGCCCGGCTACTCAGGGAAGGGGCGCGCGCCGATGGTGCCCGGCTTCTTCGGGGCGGGGCGGCCGGCGTCGGTCATGGGGAAGTTGATGAGGCGGGGCGGGAGCCCGGACCGGGGCGAGGACCCGCACGTCCCGGAGGCGGACCCGGCCACGCCCCAGGCGGCGGACGCGGCCGGTGGTCCGGAACCGGACGGCCCTTCGACCGCAGAGCCGGATCCGGCCGCAGACCCGCACGTGGCCTCGGCCCCGGATCCGGCCGCGGACCCGCACACACCCCCGCCCAGCGACACTGCCCGTCCGCCGGAGGCGACCGTCGCCCCGGACCCCGTCCGCCTCCCCACCGCAGAGCCGGAGCCGGAGCCGGAGGCGGCCGACTCCGAAGTCAGGACCGCGGCCGAAGCCGAGCCCGCCCCCATCCCCCGCGCCCCCGAGATCGCGCATACCCCCGCCGTCTCCGCGCGCAAGCTCAGCGCCGCGCGGCGTGGGCCCGTCGACCCCGTGAAGACGCTCATGCACCGGCACCGCGAGCTCTGCGAACGCGCCGTCGACCCTCTGGAGATCGCCGCCGGGCTCGAAGCCCACGGGGTGACCGACCGCACCGCCGCCCGCTACCGGCACCGCGACGTCTTCTCGCTTGCCGAGGAGCTCTACGCGCGGGTGCCCGCCGTCGCGGGCGAGCCCGGTCGCGTGACGGCGCCCGCGCCGATGCGTGACATCGAGACGCGCGCCGCCTGGTCGCTCCGCGCGCTGCTGCCCGGTGCCGCCTGCACCGCGACCGCCGTCGTTCTGAAACTCACCGACGGAGTGCTCGGCGGCGAGGCGCGGCTCACCGTGGCTCTCGTCGGGGCGCTCGTCGCGCTCCTCGGCCTCGGCCTGTGCCTGCGGAGCGGCCCCCTGCACGCCGCCGAAGGGCGCTCCTCGGCTGCCGCCCCGTTCTACGGGTACTGGCTTCTCGGGTACGTCCTGTACGGCGACGGCCTGCTCGACCAGGTCCTCAGCGGCGGACCCGAAGGGCCCTGGACGGTTACTCCCGCACCGCTCCTGGGGCTCGCGCTCGCCGTCGCCCCGGCCGCCTGGTGCGCGCACCTCTTCTCCGTGCACGCCCATCGCAAACTCGCCGGCAGCCGTGCGCTGGAGGAGTTCGCGGCAGGGGTGCGCCCCCTGCTCTTCGGGACCGTCGCGCTCTTCCTGTGCGTCCTCGCCGGGCTGCTCTACCTCGCCGACCTCGGATACGGAGGTGGCGGCGCCCCGGTCGCGGCCGCCGCCCTCGGCGTCCTGCTCCTACTGGCCCGGCTGCTGGCCGTCCATGGCTTCCCCGAGCCGGCCACCACCGGACTCGCCGCCGCCTGCGCCGTCGAAGCGGTGGCGCCCGCCCTGATCCTGGCCGGGCGGCTGCCCGGTCTGCACTTCGTCGCCCGGCCCGTCGACGCCGTCGTCGCAGCGGCCGGCACCGGAGCCGTACCCGCCATCGCCTGCGGCGCAGCCGCGCTCGGCCTGCTGATCCACGCCACCGTCGCCCTCTCGAGGGCCTCCGCACACACCCGCGCGTAACCCGCACGACCCCGCACGACCCCCGCGGAGCCGACGCCGCGAGTGCCTGTCCCGTAACGCTCACAACCTCCCCAAGGAGACACCGGACATGACCCCCCAATCCCCCGCACCGGCAGCCCGCCGTCGGCACGAAGGGGGCGCACGATGAGGGTTCTGCTGCTCGGAGCCAATGGATTCCTCGGCCGGTTCGTGGCCGACCGGCTGCTCGCCGACCCCGCCGTGCACCTGACCGCGCTCGGCCGCGGCGACGACGCCGACGTACGGTTCGACCTGGCCGGCGGCAGTCCAGGAGCACTCACCCGCTTCCTGGACGCCGTCCACCCCGGGGTCGTGGTCAACTGCGCGGGCGCCACCCGCGGCGGCGCCCGCGATCTGACCCGTCACAACACCGTCGCCGTCGCCACCGTCTGCGAGGCGATGCGCCGCAGCGGCTGCAGCGCCCGTCTCGTCCAGGTCGGCTGCTCCTCGGAGTACGGGCCCTCGCAGCCCGGATCGTCGACCGCGGAGGACGCCGTGCCGCGCCCCGGCGGCCCGTACGGCGTCTCCAAGCTCGCCGCCACCGAACTCGTCCTCGGCTCCGGCCTCGACGCGGTGGTGCTGCGGGTCTTCTCACCGGTCGGCCCCGGCACCCCGGCCGGCTCACCGCTGGGCCGGCTCGCCGAGGCGATGCGCCGTGCCATGCAGTCCGGCGACGGCGAGCTGAAGCTCAGTGGCCTCGGAGTGCAGCGAGACTTCGTCGACGTACGGGATGTCGCCCGCGCCGTGCACGCCGCCTCGCTCTCCGCCGCGCAGGGAGTCGTCAACATCGGAACCGGCCGGGCCGTGCGGCTGCGCGACGCGGCCGCCGTGCTCGCCAAGGTCGCGGGTTACCCGGGTGCCCTGCACGAGCTCGACACACCCCCCGCCCGGCTTCCCATCGGAGCCCCCCGCACCTCCGCCGAGTCCGTGATCGAACATCTCTCGGCGACCCCGTCCCCCTACCCGGACGGCTGCGGCGCCTGGCAGCAGGCGGACGTCCGCACCGCCCGCGACCGGCTCGGCTGGCGCCCCCGGATCAATCTGGAGGAGTCCCTCGCCGACATCTGGATGGAGGCGGCATGCCGCATCTGACCAGCACCGGAACCGCCCGCCGCATCAGTGGCGACGAGCAGCTCGGTTTCGGCGTCCCGGGGTACGCGCACCCGCTGCTCGCGCCCACCGAATGGGCTGAGCTGATCCGCCCCGGCACCCCGCTGCACTGGGCGGTCCTCAATATCGACAACGGCCCCGGCGCCCGGCCCGACCCGCACTGTCTCGAGGCCGCGGGCCGACTCCGCAACGCCCGCGAACGGGCCGTGCACGGCGGGGCCGCGCAGGACACCGCCCGAGCGGGCGGCGGCCTGCTGCTGGGGCATCTCGATCTGACCTTCGGCAACCGCCCCTTCGGCGAGCTGATCGCCGACGCGCAGTCCTTCCTCGACTGGTACCGCGTCGACGGCTTCTACCTCGACCGGTGCCCGGCCGAGCGCGCCGACCTCCCGGCGGTCCGCTGCCTCACCAGCACACTCTCCGCGCTCCTGGAGGACAGGGAGGAGGGAGAGGACAGCGGGGACGACGAGACCGGGAGCGGGCTGCTGGTGCTGGGGCACGGGACCCACCCGTATCCCGGATACGCTGAGACGGCCGACCAGTTGGTCACCTTCTCGGGGGCGTGGACCGACTACCGCTGGTCGCAGGTGGCGGAGTGGACCGCGGCCTACCCGCCGGGACACTTCGCACACTTCGTGCACGGCGTCCCGCGCACCCACCTCGACGAGGCCATGCGGATCGCCCGCTGGCAGGGGGCCGGGACGATCTTCTTCACCGACCGCACCATCCGCACCGATCATGGTGGACAAACCGACCCATTCGCGGCGCTGCCCGGGTACTGGGACGAAATCGTCTCGCGGATCGGACCCGGTATCTCGGAATGAGGAGGGGCGTGGCAGTGTTACCGGGAGAACAACCGTACGTAGCTGAAGTACGTAGAAACCGACCACCTGCATTGTTGAGGTTCCTGTGTCGCTGCCACCCCTGGTCGAGCCAGCTGCTGAGCTCACCGTCGACGAGGTCCGCAGGTACTCCCGCCACCTGATCATCCCGGATGTCGGGATGGACGGGCAGAAGCGGCTGAAGAACGCGAAGGTGCTCTGCGTCGGAGCCGGCGGTCTCGGCTCGCCGGCCCTGATGTACCTGGCTGCGGCCGGTGTCGGCACGCTCGGCATCGTGGAGTTCGACGAGGTCGACGAGTCGAACCTGCAGCGCCAGATCATCCACAGCCAGGCCGACATCGGCCGCTCCAAGGCCCAGTCCGCCAAGGACTCCGTCCTGGGTATCAACCCGTATGTGAATGTTGTCCTTCACGAAGAGCGGCTCGAAGCCGAGAACGTGATGGAGATCTTCGCCCAGTACGACCTGATCGTGGACGGCACGGACAACTTCGCCACCCGCTATCTGGTCAACGACGCCGCGGTGCTGCTGAACAAGCCGTACGTGTGGGGTTCGATCTACCGCTTCGACGGCCAGGCGTCCGTCTTCTGGTCGGAGCACGGTCCTTGCTACCGCTGCCTCTACCCGGAGCCGCCGCCCCCCGGCATGGTCCCGTCCTGCGCCGAGGGCGGCGTGCTGGGTGTGCTCTGCGCATCCATCGGCTCCATCCAGGTCAACGAGGCCATCAAGCTGCTCGCCGGCATCGGTGACCCGCTGGTCGGCCGGCTGATGATCTACGACGCCCTGGAGATGCAGTACCGCCAGGTCAAGGTCCGCAAGGACCCCGACTGCGCGGTCTGCGGCGAGAACCCGACCGTCACCGAGCTCATCGACTACGAGGCCTTCTGCGGCGTCGTGTCCGAGGAGGCCCAGGAGGCGGCGCTCGGCTCCACGATCACCCCGAAGCAGCTCAAGGAGTGGATCGACGCCGACGAGAAGATCGAGATCATCGACGTCCGCGAGCCGAACGAGTACGAGATCGTCTCGATCCCCGGCGCCACGCTGATCCCGAAGAACGAGTTCCTGATGGGCAACGCCCTGCAGGACCTCCCGCAGGACAGGCGCATCGTCCTGCACTGCAAGACGGGTGTCCGCAGCGCCGAGGTCCTCGCGGTCCTCAAGTCGGCGGGCTTCGCCGACGCGGTGCATGTCGGCGGCGGCGTGATCGGCTGGGTCAACCAGATCGAGCCCGAGAAGCCGGTGTACTGAGCCTCTGTACTGGGGCTGAATGCCGGGAAGGGGCCGGTCCGCGCTGCGCGGGCCGGCCCCTTCTCCGTATCGTCGGCCTCTTCTACGAGCAGGTCTTGCCGCTCGCCGGAACCTTCCCGTCCAGGAAGTACGCGTCCACGGTCGACGTCACACACGCTTTCTCGCCATATGCACCGTGTCCCTCGCCCTTGTTGGTGAGCATGATGCCGACGCTCTTGCCCAGCTCGTCCGCCATCTTCTGCGCACCCTCGTACGGCGTCGCCGGGTCACCGGTCGTCCCGACGACCAGGATCGGACCGGCACCCGGAGCGCTCGCCTCCGGGGTGTCGTGCTCACCCTTCACCGGCCAGTCGGCACACCAGCCGGCCGTGTCCCACGCCAGGAACGGGCCGAAGACCGGGGACAGCTTCCGGAATTCGGGCAGCAGCGCCCCGGCGTCGTCCGCCGTCGGCCGGAGCTTGCTGTCCGCGCAGGAAATGGCACGCTGCGAGTGGTTCTGGGTGTCGTAGTGCCCGTTCTCGTCACGGCCGTTGTAGGAGTCGGCCAGCTGGAGGAGCAGATTGCCGGTGCCCTGCTTCTCTGCCTCGTCCAGCGCCTGGGTCAGAACGGGCCAGCCGCTCCTGGAGTAGAGCGGTGTCACGATGCCGGTGATCGCCAGCGTCTCGTTGAGCTTGCGGCCCGAGCTGGTCGGCAGCGGCTTCCTGTCGATCCGCTCCAGCAGCCGGGCGATGCGCAGGGTGCCCGCCTTCGGGTCCTGGCCACGGTCCTTGAGGTAGTTCTCCAGCGCCCGCTGGAAGCCGGTCGCCTGGTTGCGGGCGTGCCCGAGCGTGTCGGCGGTCGGGTCGACGACCGCGTCGAGGACCGTGCGTCCCACATGCTTCGGGAAGAGGTGTGCGTACGTACCGCCGAGCTCCGTGCCGTACGAGATGCCGAAGTACGTGAGCTTCCTGTCGCCGAGCACCTCGCGGATCAGATCCATGTCCCGCGCGGCGCTCGTCGTACCGACGTACGGGAGGACCTTGCCCGAGTTGCGCTCGCAGCCGGCGCCGAAGTCCGCGCCGTCCTTCATGAACGCCGCCTGCTCCGCCGCCGTGTCCGGAGTCATGTCGATCTTCCGGTTGGCGTCCTCCTGCTCCCGGTCGGTGCGGCACTTCACCCCGGAGCTGCCCGCGACCCCGCGCGGGTCGAAACTCACCAGGTCGTAACGGGTGTTGAGCTTCCCGTACGATCCGGCGGCGCGCGGCAGTATCGAGACGCCCGAGCCGCCGGGGCCGCCGAAGTTGAACAGCATCGAGCCGAGCCGGCGGCCCTTGTCCCGGGCCTCCTTGCGGATCAGGGCGATCCCGATCGTGTCGCCGGTCGGCTCGGCGTAGTTCAACGGCACCTTGACCGTCGCGCACCGCCAGCTGGAGTCCGGTGCGTTCTGACCACCGACTGCCTTGCAGCGGTTCCAGACCGGCTGCTGGGAGGTGAGGGCCGCGGGCAGAGCGGGCAGCGCGCCCGGCTTCCCGTCCGATCCGTCGGACGGGGCTCCCAACCCCTCGGCGGACGAGGGCGCCGCACTGCGGCCCGCCTTGCCGTCCGCTTGCGCACCCCCGTCACAGCCCGCGAGCACACCCGTCAGCAGCAGTGCGGCAGCGGCCGGCGCTCCGGCGCGAGCATGGTGAACCACCTGTACGTCCCTCCCCGTTGTGCCTGTACGTACGGCGTGCGACGCACGCTATTTGCCGCTGCCGCCAGCCCCTGAGCCACAGACAGTACCGGCCGCCGGGACTTTGCCGTCCAGCAGATAGCCGCCCACCGCCTTCTGCACACAGGCATCGCCGCTGTTGTACGCGCCGTGCCCCTGACCCTTGTACGTGATCTCCACCCCGACACCCTTGCCCAGTTCGTCGGCCATCGCCTTCGCGCCCGCGTACGGGGTCGCCGGGTCGCCCGTGTTGCCGATGACCAGGATGGGGGGCGCGTCGGGGGCGCTGACGTCCGGGGTGTTCCAGGTGCCCCTCACAGGCCAGCCGGTGCACGCCATCAGACCCCAGCCCAGATAGTCGCCGAAGACCGGGGACGCCTTCCGGAACCCCGCGAGCTTCGCTTTCGTCTCGTCGACGGTGAACCGCTGCTTGGAGTCGACGCAGTTGATGGCCGTGTTGGCAGCCGTCGAGTTGTCGTAATGACCGTTCTCGGAGCGGCCGTTCAGCGAGTCGGCGAGGGCCAGGAGCAGCGCGCCGTCCCCGCCGTCCGCGTCGTCGAGTCCCTCTTCCAGCAGCGGCCAGGTCTGCCTGGAGTAGAGGGAGGCCGCGATCCCGGTGATGGCCTGGGACTGCGTCAGCTGCCGGGTGCCGAGCCCCGAGATCGGCGTCTTCTCCAGCTGCTGGAGAAGATCGGCGATCCACAACTCGACCTCGTTCCCGGTGGAACCGGGGAGCTTGCAGGCGCTGCCGCGGTCCGCGCAGTCCTTGGTGAAGTTGTCCAGGGCCAGCTGGAAGCCTTTCGCCTGGCCGAGGGAGGCCTGTTCGGAGTCCGTGGTCGGGTCGACGACCGCGTCGAGCACCGCCCTGCCGATGTGCTTCGGGAACAAGTGGGCGTAGACGCCACCGAGTTCGGTGCCGTAGGAGATGCCGAAGTAGTACAGCTTCTCGTCGCCGAGCACCCGGTACATCAAATCCATGTCGCGGGCGGCGTTGGTGGTGCCGACGTAGGGGAGTTCGGAGCCGGAGTTCTTCCTGCAGGCCGCCACGTACTCCTTCTGCTCGTCGACGTAGGCCTGCACCTCGGCGGCGGTGTCCGGGGTGAGGTCGCTCTCGAAGCGCGCGTCGAGCTGCTTGTCGTTCTCGCACTTCACGCCCTCGCTGCGGCCGACCCCGCGCGGATCGAAGCTCACCAGGTCGTAGCGGGCACGGAGCTTGTCGTACGTGGTGCCGAAGGCGGGCAGCGTGGCGACGCCGGAGGCGCCGGGGCCGCCGAAGTTGAAGATGAGCGAGCCGATCCGCTTGCTCTGGTTGACGGCCTTGGCGCGAATGAGCGCCAATTCTATCGTTTCGCCGTCCGGCTTCGCGTAGTCGAGCGGGACCTTCATGAAGGAGCACTCCCAGGCGGTGCCGCCGGGAAGCGGGGTGGGGGCGGTTCCGCCGCCCTGTGCCACGGACGGGGCGGGACAAGGCTTCCATTTCAGCTTCTGCGAGGCCAGGTCGGCGGGCAGAGACGTGGCGGCGGCGTTCGCCGCGTGCGGAGAGTTCTTGGTGCGGTCCGTGTCGGCCGCACCGTCGCCGCTCTCCGAACAGGCGGTGAGGGGCAGCAGCACGGTGACGGTTGCGGCGAGGGCCGCGGCGCGCACGGCAGGGGGGGTCCTCATTGCTCCATCGTGCGCCGGAGTGCGGGACCGCGCGCGGGACGTCGGTCCAAGCGGGTGGTGGCAGGGGCCGCACACGGGATCCGTGAGCCGGGACCTACAGAGCGCCCTTGCGGGTGAGGTGGTTGAAACTGATCCAGCCGGGAAGGACCGGAAGCCACAGCGTCATCAGCCGGAACAGCAGTACGGCGGGCGCCGCGACCTCCTTCGGCAGACCGACCGCGATCAGCCCCAGTGTCAGCGCACCCTCGACCGCGCCCATCCCGCCCGGGGTCGGCGCCGCCGAACCCAGCGCGTTGCCGGCGAGGAAGACCACCGCGATGCTCGCGTAGCTGAGCTGCGGTACGTCGGGACCGCTGAACGCCCGGATCGACGCGTCCAGACACATCACGAACAGGCCGGTCAGCAGCAGCATGCCGCCGATGCCCGTGAGCAGCTTCTGCGGCCGCTGCACGACATCGAGCATGCGCGGTACGACTCCGGCGAACAGCGACCGTACCCGTGTCACCACGAACTTCCGCAGGAACGGGATCGCCGTCACCACCAGCACCAGCACCGCGACGGTCAGCAGCCCGGCGATCACTGTCCTGGACGGCGTGAGCGACGACGGGGTCTTCTCGGTGCCCGTCAGGTAGCCGAACGCGCCCAGGAGCAGGACATGGCAGCCGAGCCCGAACAGCTGCGAGGCGCCGACACTCGCGACGGCCAGCCCCGGACGTACCCCGGAACGCTGCAGGAACCGGGTGTTCAGCGCCACCCCACCGACCGCGGGCGGCGCGACGATCTTCACGAACGAGCCGGCCACCTGAGCCAGCACGGTCTTGCCGAACGGCACCCGCTCCGGCACGAACCCCAGCAGGCTCATCGCGGCCGCGATGTAACTCAGCGCCGAGAACCCGAGCGCCGCAGCCACCCAGCCCCACTCCGCCTGCTCGACGACCGCACCGAAGTCGGCCTCCGTGACCTGGGAGATCAGGAAGTACGCGGCGATGGCACCGGCGATGAAGCTGAGCAGGGTGCGCGGCTTGATCCGCTCCAGCCGCACCGGCTCGACGGGCGCCTGCGGCCGGATCAGCAGCACCTGGCGGCGGATCTGGGTCAGCAGATCCTCCTCGCGGGCCTCGTCCAGCGCATCGTCTATCGCCCGCTTCTCGGCGCGCTTCTCCGCGTGCTTCTCGTTACGGAGCGCCTTGCGGTCGGCGGGGACCGAGGAGACCTCTTCCCCCGCCGACACCTCGGCCTCCTGGGCTTTGGCGCGCTTGGCGGCGTCCGACGCTTCGAGCACCGCCTCCCGCTCCCGCTGCGACCGCTCCCGGGCGAGCCTGCGCAGCGCCGCCCGGGTGGAGCGGCTGAGTGCGATCGGCTGGAGCAGCGGCAGACAGTTGGCGACGGCGTCGGGACCGAGGACTTCGAGAGCGGCCGCGACGGCCCGCTCGGCGCCCACCCGCAGACCGGTGGTGGTGAGCAGCTGGGCGATGTCCATCCGCAGCACCAGATCACCGGCCGCGATCTCGCCGCCGCGCAGGTCGGTGACGAACACCGTGCCGGAAGGCTCCACCAGGATCGCGTCGCCGGTGAGCCTGCGGTGCGCGATCCGCCGCGACTGGAGCGCCTTCACCTGCCGCCAGGCACCGCGCACCAGATCGTCGGTGATCTCCACATCCTGCAGTGCGTCGAGGGAGCGTCCGCCGATGTGCTCGTACACCAGCATCACGGCGTCGGGACCGAGTTCGGAGGTGGCGATCAGTTTGGGGGCGTTGGCCCCGGCGGCGATCGCCGCGTACGCGAGAAGCGCCTCCTGCTCCAGGGCCTGGCGCAGCGACTGGATGGACCGGCGCTGGGTGAAGGCCCGCAGGGTGAGCCTGCGCCATACCCGGTAGAAGAAGCCCTGCGCCTGCTGTTCCCGGTCGACGACGGTCACATCCAGTGGTGGACCGTCCTCCAGGGAGACCAGATAGCGGCGGCCCCGGTCGCTCTGGTCGCCGGAGTCGGGGGCCTCGTCGGCGCGCATCGCGGTGACCGGGCGGAAGCCGACGTGGCGCAGACCGGCCATCAGATGCTGGCCGGTCGGTCGGACGTTCGGCGAGCCGACCGTGTACAGCGTGCCGTAGGCCACGGTCCAGCCGATCAGCACGGTCAGGACGATCGAGAACGGTGTCGTATAGCCGCCGACCAGCATGGCGAAGGCGTCGAGCAGCAGCACCACCCACAGCACGACCCGCCAGCGCGGCCGTCTCGCCATGCCGACCGCCGTCATATAGGCGATGACGGGCGCGAGATAGCCGTGGACGGGATCGGTGAGCGCGGCACCGGGCTGCGGCTGGGTCAGGGCGTCCTGAATGGTGCCGGAGGCGGACTTGGCGACCCACAGGTCGGTGGCGAGCGTGACCCCGTGCGCGAGTACGGCGGCGAGTACCCCGTCCGCGATCCGCAGCCCGTCGCGTTTGATCAGCCGCTCGATGGCGAAGGCGACGGGTACGAGCAGCACGGCGATGCTGGAGACCAGACCGGCGATCTTGATGAGGACGTCGGGGGCCTGGTCCGTGCCCTTGTTGATGTCGTGCTCGAGACCGGTGGTCGTGCCGTGGGCGAACGCGGCGATGGAGAACAGGACGGCGATCGCCAGCACGCCGACGAGGAGCCGCATGAGGTCGGAGGGGCGGTGCACGCGCGCGGGGAGCAGCGGCTCGTCCCCGGAGACACGGTCGGCTTCTTCCGCCGCGCGCGCGGAGGAGAGAGTGGAGCCGACCAGATGGTGGGGGCGTTCTTCCTGCTCGGGCTCCCGGTCGCGCCCCTGATTCTGCTCGCGTTCCGTCCCGGACGACGGCTTCTGCTCCGGTGCCGGCTTCTGCTCCGGTGCCTGAGCCCGGTCCTGGCCTTCTTCCGGGCGCGGCTCGGCATCAGAGGCGTCCGCCGCCTTGGGTGGCTGCACGCCCTGCTCCTTCGTCGCCTCTGATTGGTCTTCGTGTTCTCGTATCACCGGTCACCGCCCGCATGATGGTGGCACGGCTCGGAGACAGAGGGGGGCATCAGGGTGCATTGCACGGTCGCGCGATGGGCAAGATACGCTCCTTTGCTCCCGCGTGCACACTCGGTGAGCGGATGCGTACGCACCGGTCGGCCACGGTCCGGGCCGGGCTGTCGGTGGCGTACGGCACCATGGGTCGGATGAGCGAACACCGGACGAGCGACGACGGCGCGAGGGACGACCGGGCGCCCGACGAGCTGCCCGAGTACGCGGAGCGCGTGCTCGATGTCGCCGACCTGATCCCGCCCGGCCGTGTCATGACGTACGGCGATGTCGCGGAGTGGCTGGGCGAGGGCGGGCCGCGCCAGGTCGGCCGGGTCATGGCGCTGTACGGCGGTGCGGCGCCGTGGTGGCGTGTGGTGCGCTCCGACGGGGCGCTGCTGCCCGGCCACGAACTGCGGGCGCTGGGCCACTACCGCGAGGAGAGCACCCCGCTGCGCGAGGCGTCGCGCAGCGCGGAGGGTCACATCCCGCGCCTCGACATGAAGCGCGCACGGTGGGACGGCGTGACCGGCGGTCACGGCGGGGCCGAGGGCGAGGACGGAGGAGCTCACACCTGACAGCTTCCGCCATTCGGCCCCATGACGGGAGCAGCCAGGCCCGCAGGACGTACCGGAAGTGCGGTGCGACCCGCTGTCCGACCTGCAGCCTGACCTGCTCCGAAACTCTCCGCGTACCTTTTCGGGCGACCTGCCGCGCGACGTGGAACGTGACGATCGACGCAGCGGACTCGCCGCATCCGACCCCTTCGCTGGCGTAGCGTCGACAGTTCGCGGCGCGCACCCCGCCCCCTCACCACCAGCACACCCACCAGGACCGGCGATCCACGTGAGCTCCTCCTCCTTCACCCGGCACAGTCCGCGCCGTCAGGCACGGCAGGGGGTCCCCCCACGCCCGCAGGGGCGTAGGGGGAGGACCACGGGTGCGTACCGACTGGTGCGTACCCGGCCGGGTTCCGTGGACCCCCCTCTCCTGGACACGGCGCAACAGGCGGTGGTTGACCACCCCGGCGGTCCGCTGCTGGTCCTCGCCGGGCCCGGCACCGGCAAGACGACCACGCTCGTCGAGGCGGTCGCCGCCCGCGTCGCCCGGGGCGGCGACCCGGCCCGCATCCTCGTCCTCACCTTCAGCCGCAAGGCCGCGGTGGAGCTGCGCGACCGAATGGCCGCCCGGCTCGGCGCCGCCCGCGGCCCGCAGGCCACCACGTTCCACTCCTTCTGCTACGCACTGGTCCGCGCCCATCAGGACGCCGACCTCTTCGCCGAACCGCTGCGACTGCTCTCCGGACCGGAGCAGGACGTCACCGTCCGCGATCTGCTGGCCGGCCAGCTCGAACTGGCGAAGGAGGGCCTCGCGCACATCCGCTGGCCGGACGAGCTGCGGGCCTGCCTGACCACGCGAGGCTTCGCCGACGAGGTACGCGCGGTGCTCGCCCGGAGCCGCGAGCTGGGCCTCGGCCCGGACGCCCTCGCCGACTTCGCGCGCCGCACCGGCCGCCCGGACTGGGGGGCGGCCGCCGCATTCCTCGCCGAGTACCTGGACGTGCTGGACGCACAAGGGGTGCTGGACTACGCGGAGCTGGTCCACCGGGCGGTGCTCCTCGCCGAGCGCCCCGAGGTGTCGGCGCTGCTGGCCGGAGAGTACGACGCGGTCTTCGTCGACGAGTACCAGGACACCGACCCGGCGCAGGTACGGCTGCTCCACGCGCTGGCCGGCAACCGCGGGAGTGCGCCGGGGGCCGGGGGCGGCCGGGACCTGATCGCGTTCGGCGACCCAGACCAGTCGATCTACGCCTTCCGGGGCGCCGATGTGAACGGCATCCTCGACTTTCCGGAGACGTTCCGGCGAGCGGACGGCGACCCGGCCCCGGTCGGCGTCCTCACCACGTCGCGCCGCTCCGGCGAACGGCTGCTGGCCGCCACCCGGCTGCTCACCCGCCGGATGCCGCTGACCCGCCTGCCGTCGGCGAAAGTGCGTGCCCACCGCGAGCTCGCCGCGGTCCGCGAGGGCGGCCGGGTGGAGACGTACACCTACCCGACCGCGTCCACCGAGCTCGACAACATCGCCGACCTGCTGCGCCGCGCCCATCTGGAGGACGGCGTGCCATGGAACGAGATGGCGGTGCTGGTACGCGCCGGCGGCCGCACGATCCCCGCGGTGCGCCGCGCGCTCACCTCGGCCGGCGTGCCCCTGGAGGTCGACGGCGACGACCTCCCGCTGCGCCATGAACCGGCGGTGGCCCCGCTCCTCACGGCACTGCGCGCGGTCGCCACGGCGGCGCTGCACCGCACGACGGCCACGACGACACCGGGAGCGGGGGACGCGGCCGCAGATCCGATGCCGGACCCCGCCGCGGACACCGCCTCCGACGAGCCCGCCGCCCCCTGGCTCGACACCGAGACCGCTCTCGCCCTCCTCGCCTCCCCCCTCGGCTCGATGGACGCCGCCGATCTGCGCCGTCTCGGGCGGGCGCTGCGCGACGAGGAGCGGGCCGCCGGGAACCGGGTGCCGGCGCCCTCCGGGGATCTGCTGGCCCGCGCACTCGCCGAGCCCGAACGCCTCGTCGCGCACGACCCCGCGTACGCCCGCGGTGCCCAGCGTCTCGGCGCGCTCCTGCGCAAGGCCCGTGAGCTCCTTGAAGGCGGTGGCACCGCCGAGGAGGCCCTGTGGGAGCTGTGGGCCGGCACCCCGTGGCCGGGGCGGCTCGAACGCGCCGCGCTGCGCGGCGGCCGCAACGCCGACCGCGACCTCGACGCCGTCTGCGCGCTCTTCGACACCGCGGCCCGCGCCGAGGAACGCACCGGCGGGCGCGGCGCGCTCAACTTCCTTGAAGAGGTCGACGCCCAGGACATCGCCGCCGACACCCTCTTCAAGCGCGTCGTGCGCCCCGACGCCGTACGCCTGATGACCGCGCACCGGTCGAAGGGGCTGGAGTGGCGGATGGTCGTCGTCGCAGGCGTGCAGGAGGGCCTCTGGCCGGACCTGCGACGCCGCGGTTCGCTCCTCGAAGCGGACCGGATCGGCCGCGACGGACTGGCCGAACCGCTCACCCCCGGCGCCCTGCTCGCCGAGGAACGCCGCCTCTTCTACGTCGCGGCCACCCGCGCCCGGGAACGCCTGGTCGTCACCGCGGTGAAGGCCCCCGCCGACGACGGCGACCAGCCGTCCCGCTTCCTCACCGAGCTCGGCGTCGAACCGCGCGACGTCACCGGCCGCCCCCGCCGCCCCCTCGCCGTCGCCGCACTCGTCGCCGAGCTGCGTGCGACCACCGTCGACCCGGATGCCTCCGCCGCCCTGCGCGACGAGGCGGCCCATCGGCTGGCCCGGCTTGCCGCCCTCACGGACGACGAAGGCCAGCCGCTCGTACCGTCGGCCCATCCGTACCGCTGGTGGGGCCTGTACGAGCCGACCCGCTCGGCCGTCCCGCTCCGCGACCGGGATCACCCCGTGGCGCTCTCCGGAAGCGCACTCGACCAGCTCGCCAACACCTGCGCCCTGCAGTGGTTCCTCGGCCGCGAGGTGAAGGCGGACGCCCCGGCGACGGCCGCGCAGGGGTTCGGCAACGTCGTGCACGTACTCGCCGACGAGGTCGCCTCCGGCCGGACCCCCGCCGACCTGGCGGTCCTGATGGAACGCCTCGACTCCGTCTGGGACGGGCTGGTCTTCGACGCCCCCTGGAAGTCTCAGCAGGAGAAGGAGCAGGCGCGGGTCGCCCTCGAACGCTTCCTGCGCTGGCATGTC
Organism: Streptomyces sp. NPDC005181; assembly: GCF_040608395.1. Classification (NCBI taxonomy): domain Bacteria; kingdom Bacillati; phylum Actinomycetota; class Actinomycetes; order Kitasatosporales; family Streptomycetaceae; genus Streptomyces; species Streptomyces sp. NPDC005181. The sequence continues at coordinate 132,092 of NZ_JBEXID010000006.1, read as the reverse complement.
ATGGACCGCACGGGCCGCACCCCCGCCGCGAGCGAGCACGACTTCGACGTGACGCTCGAAGCAGGGGAGTACGAGGTACGGATCCGGGGCTCCATGGACCGCGTCGAACGGGACGCCGACGGCCGGGCGTACGTTGTCGACTTCAAGACCGGCAAGCAGGCCCCGACGAAGGACGAGGTCGCCCGCCACCCCCAGCTCGCCGTGTATCAGCTGGCCGTCCGGGAAGGGGCGGTCGACGAGATCTTCGACGGCCACCGGCCCGCCCCCGGTGGCGCCGAACTCGTACAGCTCAGGCAGCCCGCCCCCAAGAAGGAGGGCGGCGACGCCCTGCCCAAGGTGCAGGCCCAGGAGCCGCCCACCACCGAGTGGGTCTCCGACCTGCTGGCCACGGCCGCGGGCCGCGTCCTGGACGAACGCTTCACCCCCACAACCGGCCAGCACTGCACCCACTGCACGTTCAAGGCGTCCTGCAGTGCGCAGCCGGAGGGCCGCCACATCCTGGAGTGACGCGGGTATCGGCTGGGGACGGTCAGCCCTTGCGGACCACGGTCACGTAGACGTTGATGTCGTCATCGGTCGCCTCGCCGATGCTCACGTACCGGGTCCGTTCGATGGCGTCGAGACCCGCCAGGTGCTCCGCGGAAGGCGCCGGTTCCGGTGCCTCGGCCGCGTCGGCGTAGTCCGGTCCGGAGTCCGCCCCGAAGCCGGGGGCGGGTGCGGCGGGGCTCATATGACCCTCCTCGTAAGGTCGTTGACGCGATCACACGCGATCGGGACCGATCGGACTTCAACCTGGACCGGTCAGCACCTTCGGGCGAGGCACTTCCCGGCCACCGGCCGGACCGGCTCATCGCCCCGCACGCTGTCAGTCCGCCCGGTTAGCCTCTGTGGAGTGTCCTCACGTATCACCGATCCCGAGCAGCTCAAGGAGCTCCTCGGGATCCCCTTCACCCCGGAGCAGATGGCCTGCATCACCGCGCCGCCCGCCCCGCAGGTGATCGTGGCCGGAGCCGGGTCCGGGAAGACCACGGTGATGGCGGCGCGCGTGGTGTGGCTGGTCGGGACCGGACAGGTCGCCCCCGAGCAGGTCCTCGGGCTCACGTTCACGAACAAGGCGGCGGGCGAGCTCGCCGAGCGCGTCCGCAGGGCCCTCGTCGCCGCCGGGGTCACCGATCCGGACGTCATCGACCCGGACAATCCCCCGGGCGAGCCCAGCATCTCCACGTACCACGCCTTCGCCGGACGGCTCCTCACCGAGCACGGACTGCGGATAGGGCTCGAACCCACCACCCGCCTCCTCGCCGACGCCACCCGCTACCAGTTGGCCGCCCGCGTGCTGCGCGAGGCGCCCGGCCCCTACCCGGCCCTGACCAGGTCGTTCCCCACCCTGGTCAGCGATCTGCTGGCACTCGACGCCGAGCTTGCCGAGCATCTCGTCCGCCCCGAACAGCTCGCGGAGTACGACACCGAACTCCTCCGTGTGCTCGCATCGGCCCGGCTCACCAACGCCGAGCTGCGCAAGATCCCGGAGGCCGCCGAGGCCCGTCGCGAACTCCTCTCGCTGACCCGGCGCTACCGGGACGCCAAGCGCAGCCGCGACCTCCTCGACTTCGGCGATCAGATCGCACTCTCCGCCGAGCTGGCCCTCACCCGCCCGAAGGTCGGCGCGATCCTGCGCGACGAGTACCGGGTCGTCCTGCTCGACGAGTACCAGGACACCTCCGTCGCCCAGCGGCTGCTGCTCTCCGCCCTCTTCGGCCGCGGCCCCGACGACGCCGCGTCCGGGCACGCCGTCACCGCCGTCGGCGACCCCTGCCAGGCGATCTACGGCTGGCGCGGCGCCTCCGTCGCCAACCTCGACGACTTCCCGCGCCACTTCCCGCACGCCGACGGCGCCCCCGCCACCCGGTACTCCCTCAGCGAGAACCGCCGCAGCGGCGGCCGCCTGCTGCACCTGGCCAACGGGCTCGCCGAGCCGCTGCGCGCCATGCACGAGGGCGTCGAGGCACTGCGCCCCGCCCCGGGCGCCGAGCGCGACGGCATCGTCCGCTGCGCCCTCCTGCGTACCCACACCGAAGAGATCGACTGGCTCGCCGACTCGATCGCCCATCTCGTACGGACCGGGAAGGCACCCGGCGAGATCGCCGTTCTGTGCCGCACCGCCGGGAACTTCCCGGAGATCCAGGCCGCGCTCGTCGCCCGCGACATCCCGGTCGAGGTCGTCGGTCTCTCCGGGCTGCTGCACCTGCCCGAGGTCGCGGACCTCGTCGCGGTCTGCGAAGTCCTCCAGGACCCCGGCGCCAACGCTTCCCTGGTCCGGCTGCTCACCGGCCCCCGCTGGCGGATCGGCCCCCGTGACCTGGCCCTCCTCGGCCGCCGCGCCCGCCTCCTCGTCCACCACGCCGCGCACGCCGCCGACGACGACTTCGACCCCGACCGCCGGCTCGCCGAAGCCGTCGAAGGCATCGACCCGGCCGAAGTCATCTCGCTCGCCGACGCCCTCGACACGTTCCTCGAATCGGGTGGTACGGAGGACGACGGGCTGCCGTTCTCCACCGATGCCCGTATCCGCTTCGCCCGCCTCGCCACCGAGCTGCGCGACCTGCGCCGCTCGCTGGCCGACCCCCTCATGGACGTCCTGCACCGCGTCCTCGCCACCACCGGCCTCGAAGTCGAGCTCTCCGCGTCGCCGCACGCTTTGGCCGCCCGCCGCCGCGAGACCCTCGCCAACTTCCTGGACGTGGCGGCCCGCTTCGCCGCCGTCGACGGCGAGGCCACGCTCCTTGCCTTCCTCGGCTTCCTGCGCACCGCCGTCCAGTACGAGAAGGGCCTGGACAACGCGCTGCCCGGCGGCGAGAACACCGTCAAGGTCCTCACCGCCCACAAGTCCAAGGGGCTGGAGTGGGACGTCGTCGCCGTGCCCGGCCTGGTCACCGGCCAGTTCCCCAGCGGCCAGTCCCGCGACGCCTGGACCTCCCAGTCCAAGGTCCTCCCGCACGCCCTGCGCGGCGACGCGGCCACGCTGCCCGTCGTCCACAGCTGGGACGCCCAGGGGCTGGGGGGCTTCAAAGCGGAGATGAAGGAGCACCAGCACACCGAGGAGCTCCGCCTCGGATACGTCACCTTCACCCGGCCCCGCACTCTGCTGCTCGGCTCCGGCCACTGGTGGGGCCCGTCCCAGAAGAAGCCGCGCGGCCCGTCCGACTTCCTGCAGGCGCTGTACGAGCACTGTGCGGCCGGACACGGCGAGATCGAGGCCTGGGCGGACGAGCCGGCCGAGGACGAGGAGAACCCGGCACTGGCCGCAGCGGCCGCGGACCACGCCTGGCCGCTGCCCCTGGACGACACGGCACTCGCCCGCCGCCGGGCGGCCGCGGAAACGGTGCTGGCTCATCTGGAGAAGTCGGCGGCGGGGAGCGACTCGGTGCCGGGGGCGTATCCCGCCGCACCGGACGACGAGGCGTTCCCCTTCCCGGAAGACGACGCGTACACCGACGAGGACCCGTACCCGGACGACGACCCGTACCCGGACGAGGCCGCGGACTGGGACGCCTGGTCGACCGAACCCCCCACGGACCCGGACCCCACACCGCACGCTCCCACCCCCCACGTCCCTGCAGCCCGCACCCCCTCACGGCTCACCCCGGAGGAGTCCCGCACCCTCGCCTCCTGGGACCGGGACCTCGACGCGCTCGCCGGTGAGCTGCGCCGCGCCCGCGCCACCGTCCGCGAGGTCCTCGTGCCCGCCTCGCTCTCCGCCACCCAACTGCTCCGTCTCGCCGAAGACCCCGACGGCTTCGCCCAGGAGCTGGCCCGCCCCATGCCCCGGCAGCCCGCCCCGGCAGCCCGCCGCGGCACCCGGTTCCACGCCTGGGTGGAGGCCCGCTTCGAGGAGCTGCCGCTGCCCATGCTCGGCCCCGACGAGCTGCCCGGCGGCGACGAGAGCGACGCCGACATTGCGGACGAGCGCGACCTCGCCGCGCTCAAGGAGGCCTTCGAGCGCACCCCCTATGCCCACCGCACCCCGTACCGCGTCGAGACACCGTTCCGGATCACCCTCGCGGGCCGGGTGATCCGCGGCCGGATCGACGCCGTGTACCGCAACGAGGGCCCCGACGGGTACACGTACGAGATCGTCGACTGGAAGACCACCCGCAATGTGCCCAGCAGCCGCGAAGGCACCTCGGGCAGCCCCGCCGCCGACCCGCTCCAGCTGGCCGTCTACCGCCTCGCCTGGGCCGAACTGCACGACATACCGCTCGACTCCGTCACCACCACATTCCTGTTCGTCCGCAGCGGAGAAGCCGTCCGTCCCGCCCACCTGCCGGGCCGTGCCGAGCTGGAGCAGCTCCTCCTGGACGAGCCACCTCCGACGGGCCGATAGGCTCAAGAGCATGAGCGACACCCCGGACAGCGCCGTCCGTACGTACATCGAGCAGCACCGCACAGCCTTCCTCGACGACCTCGCCGAGTGGCTGCGGATCCCCTCCGTATCCGCCCAGCCGGAGCACGACGGAGACGTACGACGCAGCGCCGAGTGGCTGTCCGCCAAGCTCAAGGAGACCGGCTTCCCGGTCACAGAGATCTGGGAGACCGCAGGTGCGCCCGCGGTCTTCGCCGAGTGGCCGTCCGCCGACCCGGACGCCCCGACCGTCCTCGTCTACGGGCACCACGACGTGCAGCCCGCAGCCAGGGAGGACGGCTGGGACACCGATCCGTTCGAACCGGTGATCCGGGACGGCCGGATGTACGGGCGCGGCGCGGCCGACGACAAGGGCCAGGTGTTCTTCCACACCCTCGGCGTCCGGGCCCACCTCGCCACCACCGGCCGCACCACCCCCGCCGTCCACCTCAAGCTTCTCGTCGAGGGCGAGGAGGAGTCCGGCTCCCCGCACTTCCGCACCCTGGTCGAACAGCAGGCGGCGCGTCTCGCCGCGGATGCCGTGATCGTCTCCGACACCGGCATGTGGGACGAGACGACCCCGACGGTCTGCACAGGCATGCGTGGCCTTGCCGAGTGCGAGATCGAGCTGTACGGCCCCGAGCAGGACATCCACTCCGGATCGTTCGGCGGCGCCGTCCCCAACCCGGCGACCGCCGTGGCCCGCCTCGTCGCCGCGCTGCACGACGCGGACGGACGGGTCGCGATCCCCGGCTTCTACGACGGCGTGACGGAACTCACCGACACCGAGCGCGCCCTCTTTGCCGAGCTGCCTTTCGACGAGGCCACCTGGCTGCGGACCGCCAAGTCGCGGGCCACGGCGGGCGAGGCCGGCTACTCCACGCTGGAACGCATCTGGGCCCGCCCCACCGCCGAGGTCAACGGCATCGGCGGCGGCTACCAGGGCGCCGGAAGCAAGACCATCATCCCGTCCTCCGCCCTCGTGAAGATCAGCTTCCGGCTGGTCGCCGGCCAGGATCCCGACCACGTCCAGCAGGCCGTCCGGGGCTGGGCCGAGGCGCACTTCCCGGCCGGCATCCGCCACCGGATCACCTTCGCCCCCGCCACCCGCCCCTGCCTGACCCCGCTGGACCACCCCGCCCTGCAGGCCGTGGCCCGCGCCATGGGACGGGCCTTCGGCCAGAAGATCCTCTTCACCCGCGAAGGAGGCTCGGGACCCGCAGCCGACCTGCAGGACGTGCTCGGCGCACCCGTCCTCTTCCTGGGTATCTCCGTACCGTCCGACGGCTGGCACGCCCCCGACGAGAAGGTCGAACTCGACCTCCTGCTCAAGGGCGTGGAGACGACCGCGCACCTCTGGCGCGAACTGTCCGCCGCACTCCGCTGAATCCTCTGAACACCCGATCCATCCCGGGGGAGTAGGAAGCACCTGTGAGCACCTTCGACAACGCCACGACAGACCGGCCCATCGGTCTCACTGCGCCCAGCGGCATCGACCGCGCCGCGCACCACCGCCTCGACGAGGCCTGGCTCTCCGCCGCCTGGAGCCACCCGACCACCCGCGTCTTCGTGGTCTCGGGCGGGCAGGTGCTGATCGACGACACGGCCGACGGCGGCACCGAGATCGTCATGACCCCGGCCTTCGAGGCCCCGGTCACCGAGACCCACCGTTACTTCCTCGGCACCGACGAGGACGGCGTCAGCTACTTCGCGCTCCAGAAGGACTCCCTGCCCGGCCGCATGGACCAGCCGGCCCGCCCGGCCGGCCTGCGCGAGGCCGGACTGCTGCTCGGCCCCCGCGACGCGGGGCTGATGGTGCACGCGGTTGCGCTGGAGAACTGGCAGCGGCTGCACCGCTTCTGCTCCCGCTGCGGCGAACGCACGGTCATCGCGGCGGCCGGCCACATCCGCCGCTGCCAGGCCTGCGGCGCCGAGCACTACCCGCGCACGGACCCCGCGGTGATCATGCTGGTCACGGACGACCAGGACCGTGCCCTGCTGGGCCGTCAGGTGCACTGGCCGGAAGGCCGCTTCTCGACGCTCGCGGGCTTCGTCGAACCGGGGGAGTCGATCGAGCAGTCCGTGGCCCGTGAGGTGTTCGAGGAGGCGGGCGTCACGGTCGGTGAGGTCGAGTACATCGCCAGCCAGCCCTGGCCGTTCCCGTCGAGCCTGATGCTCGGGTTCATGGCCCGGGCCACGTCGTCGGAGATCAACGTGGACGGCGAGGAGATCGAGGAGGCCCGCTGGTTCTCCCGCGAGGATCTGACGGCGGCTTTCGAGTCGGGCGAGGTCCTGCCGCCGTTCGGCATCTCGATCGCGGCCCGTCTGATCGAGCTCTGGTACGGCAAGCCGCTCCCGAGGCCGGGCAGCGTCCGCTGACGCGCGCTGCTCGGCGTGCGACCGGGACGTGCATGGCCCGGTCGCCTTCAAGGCCGCGCCGGTTTCTCTCGAGACAGCTGCCGAGCGGGCGCGGCTGACCACCCAGGTCCCGGGCGGTGTCGGACCGATGACCGTCGCGGTCCTTCTTGAACAGACGGTCGCGGGGGCGGCCCGACAGCTCGGTGCCGCGACGGCGTGACCTGAAGCCCGGCTTCCGGGTACGCGAACGCCCGCCGTCCTCCGGGGTAATCGGAAGGCAGCGGGCGTTCACGCGGGTTCCTGGCGCCGGTTCTCCGTGCGGGCTCTTCGCCCCGACTCCTTGCGCCGGCGCAAGGAGTGCAAGCGCGCGATCAGACGCCGATCTTCTGCTTCACCTGGGCCAGCGAGGGGTTCGTCATCGTCGAACCGTCCGAGAAGAGTACGGTCGGAACGGTCTGGTTGCCCCCGTTGGCCTTCTCGACGAAGACCGCGGACTCCGGGTCCTGCTCGATGTTGATCTCGTTGTACGTGATGCCCTCGCGGTCCATCTGACCCTTGAGCCGACGGCAGTAGCCGCACCACGTGGTGCTGTACATCGTCACAGTGCCCGGCATGTTTTCGCGCTCCTCTGTCTAATTCGTCTCGTCACGTCGCGTCGCCACGTCTCGCGGAAAGGCTGGAAAGGTGCCCCCCGCTGGGAGTGGAACGTACGTGACCTGGCAGCCATTCCCGTAGCCGCCCCTGCATTAGTACGACGGATCCTGCTCGCCTGTGGACAACTTCCGCGTCCGCCTCTCCCGACCTGGCAGCATGGCGGGGTGACATCAGCAACGCATTCCTCTTTCTTCCCCCAGGTCCCCGAGTCGGCGGACGCCGTGCTCGGCGGGCTGGACCCCGAGCAGCGCGAGGTCGCCCTGGCTCTGCACGGCCCGGTGTGCGTGCTGGCCGGAGCCGGTACGGGCAAGACGCGCGCGATCACGCACCGCATCGCGTACGGGGTGCGTGCCGGGATACTTCAGCCGACGAGTGTGCTGGCTGTCACGTTCACGAACCGGGCCGCGGGCGAGATGCGGGGCAGGCTGCGGCAGCTCGGCGCGGCCGGGGTGCAGGCGCGGACGTTCCACTCCGCCGCCCTGCGCCAGCTCCAGTACTTCTGGCCGAAAGCAGTCGGTGGTGATCTGCCGCGGCTGGTGGAGCGCAAGGTCCAGCTGGTAGCCGAGGCCGCGGCCCGCTGCCGCATCCGGCTCGACCGCAACGAGCTGCGGGACGTCACCAGTGAGATCGAGTGGGCGAAGGTCACCCAGACCGTCCCCGCCGACTACCCGGCCGTGGTCGCCAAGACCCAGCGGGACGCCCCGCGCGATCCGGCCGAGATCTCCCAGATCTACGCGATGTACGAGCAGCTGAAGCGCGACCGCTCGGTGATCGACTTCGAGGATGTGCTGCTCCTCACCGTCGCGATCCTCCAGGACCGCCATGACATCGCCGACCACGTCCGCCGCCAGTACCAGCACTTCGTGGTCGACGAGTACCAGGACGTCAGCCCGCTCCAGCAGCGCCTCCTCGACCTCTGGCTCGGCGACCGGGACAACCTGTGCGTCGTCGGGGACGCCGGCCAGACGATCTACTCGTTCACCGGGGCCACCCCCGACCACCTGCTGAACTTCCGCACCCGCCACCCGAACGCGACCGTCGTCAAGCTGGTCCGGGACTACCGCTCCACGCCCCAGGTCGTCCATCTCGCCAACGGCCTGCTCGGCCAGGCCCGCGGCCGCGCCGCCGAACACCGGCTCGAACTGGTCTCGCAGCGCGAGCAGGGCCCGGAGCCGTCCTATACGGAGTACGCCGACGAGCCCGCCGAGGCCGAGGGAACTGCCCGCCGGATCCGCGATCTGATCGCCTCGGGTGTTCCGGCCGGCGAGATCGCCGTGCTCTACCGGGTCAACTCCCAGTCCGAGGTCTACGAGCAGGCCCTGTCCGACGCGGGCGTGCCGTACCAGCTGAGGGGCGCGGAGCGTTTCTTCGAGCGCGCGGAGGTCCGGGAGGCAGGCGTCGCCCTGCGCGGCGCCGCCCGCGCCGGGGGCAACGACTCCCTGCTCGACGACGCGGAGGGGCTGCCCTCGCAGGTGCGGGCGGTGCTCTCCACCAAGGGGTGGACCACGGAGCCGCCCGCGGGCTCCGGGGCGGTGCGTGACCGCTGGGAATCCCTGGCCGCCCTGGTCCGGCTGGCCGAGGACTTCGAACAGGCCAAGCCGGGGGCGACGCTCTCCGACCTGGTGGCCGAACTGGACGAACGGGCGGCCGCCCAGCATGCCCCCACGGTCCAGGGAGTCACGCTGGCCTCGTTGCACTCGGCGAAGGGCCTGGAGTGGGACGCCGTGTTCCTGGTCGGGCTGACCGAGGGCATGATGCCGATCACGTACGCCAAGACCGACGAGCAGATCGAGGAGGAGCGCCGGCTGCTGTATGTCGGCGTCACCCGGGCGCGCTTCCATCTCTCGCTGTCCTGGTCGCTGTCCCGGTCGCCGGGCAGCCGCGGCGGACGCCGCCCGAGCCGCTTCCTGAACGGGCTGCGCCCCGGCTCGGCGGCGCTCGGTGCCGGCCGCGCCGCGGCCGGCACCGGGGGAAGCGGCGGAGGAGGCATCGACCGGCCGGCGGTGGCCAAGCGCAGGCGCCGTGGTCCTGCCCTGTGCCGGGTCTGCGGCAAGACCCTCACCGACGCGGGCGAGATGAAACTGATGCGCTGTGAGGACTGCCCCTCCGACATGGACGAGGCGCTGTACGAGCGGCTGCGCGACTGGCGCGCGGAACAGGCCAAGGAGATCGGCCAGCCCGCCTACTGCGTGTTCACCGACAAAACGCTGATGGCGATCGCGGAGGCGGTCCCGGGCAGCGACGGCGAACTGGCGGGAATCTCCGGGGTCGGTGTCCGCAAGCTGGACCGGTTCGGCGCCGCCGTGCTGGCCATCTGTGCGGGCCAGGACCCGGATGAGGGGCTCGGAGGAGACGACGAGGAGGGGTGAGAAAAACTCGTCGAAAAAATAGTTTGCGCCCGCCCCAGTCATCACCATAGGTTCTTAACCACGGGAACAGCGACTTCTCTGAAGCCCTCACCCCGTGCTGTACTTATCCGAATACGCAGGACCGGCCAGCCCGGTCCCCCCGAGACGCCGAGAGGAGGCGATTGTCGTGATCAGCATCATCAAGACCAACAAAATGACCGATCTGTCGGTCGTCTCCGCCTGCTCGCTCGGCCTCGCCTGCTCTTCGGAATCTTCGCTCCGTGGCACCGGTCTGTCCGGCATTTCCGCCGTCAGCCCGCTGTCTCTGGCGAGCCTCCCCGTGCGGGAGCGCAATGAGCGACCGACCCAGGCACCGACGGCAGCAGTAGCGAAGGGACAGGCCAAGGCGGCCTATGCCTTTGCGGCAGTCGGTGCCGGAGCCGAGCAGCAGACGACGCACCACCACAAGATGTGGGCCTTCCGTGGGCCTGAACCCTGGAGTGATCCAGCCTGATGGACCATCAGGTCGGCGCCTTCAGGGCCGCGGAACCCCACTCGGGATCCGCGGCCCTTTTGTTTTGTCCAAACGGACGACACAGCGAAAAGGCGCCTCGGGACAAGCAGCACCCGGTACCAGCAGCCACCCGGCCGACCGGCCGGAACGACCAGACGAGGACACCACCACCGTGCAACTCGAAGCGCACGCCCCGTCCGTACCGCCTTCCGAAACGATCCCCCCGCCCGGCCTCACGGAGGACTCCACCTTGATCCCCCTCACTGCGCTCACCGCGCTCGACGACGCCATCGAGAACCTCGGCGTGCCCGTCCCCTGCCGCTCCTACGACCCGGAGGTCTTCTTCGCCGAGTCGCCGGCCGATGTCGAGTACGCCAAGTCCCTCTGCCGTACCTGCCCGCTGGTCGAGGCCTGCCTCGCCGGTGCCAAGGAGCGCCGCGAGCCGTGGGGTGTCTGGGGTGGCGAGCTCTTCATCCAGGGCGTCGTCGTCGCTCGCAAGCGGCCGCGTGGCCGTCCGCGCAAGAACCCGGTTGCGGCGTGACCGCCGGCCTGGGGGTCGCGGCCCCCAAACCCATGAATCGCATCGGAACCATCGACCGTCCCCGAACCCACGATCCCCGAAATCAGGCACCAATGTCCGTCCCCACGAATGAGCCCGTCGGCTCCGCAACACCGAACGTCTCAAGCATCGGCGCGAACGACTCGCGTCAGAACAGGACCCGCGAAATGCAACTCATCCCAGAAGCTCTGGCTCGTGCGCATATGCACGACCGCCTGAGGGAAGCCGACGCGGAGCGCCAGGCCGTGCGCCTGGTCTCCGCCCGGCGGATGCAGCGCCGGGCGGAGCGCGCTTCGATGCGCGCCCGCCGCGCGCTGGCCATGGCGGTCATGCACTAGTCAGGCCGTACAGCCGCAGCACCCGCTGCCGGGCAGCCGCTCTGCCCGGCAGCGATCAGTACCTCTTGTCAGTACCCCTTCCGCGGGGCCGGTCCGAACGGACCGGCCCCGCGGTCGTGCTGTGTGGTGACGTGCCGCGCGGCAGGGACGGAGTTATCGTCACGAGGTGAACGAGGAGACTCATCACCCCGCACAACCGGGCGCCCCTGTCGTGGTGTGCGCCCGGTGCGGCACCGCCGCCGACAGCGAGCACGCGCCACCGACCTGGGTCTGCTCCGTGGAGAACGGCAGACGCCAGTACTTCTGCGACAACTGCGCCCGCACTCATATCAGGGCGATCGAAGGCCGTCTCGACTCGCCCTGGTGGTGACAGGCCCGCCCCGGCCCGGTCCCCGGGCCTATGCCTTGGCGGCCGCGTCGCCCACCAGCTGCTCCTGCTCGGGCAGGTCCGCGATCGGCAGGTCCTCGGCGGGCAGATCCTCGATCGGCAGGAACCCCGGGAGCCAGGACTCCAGTTCGTCCCGCAGCCGCACCGTCGCACCCAGCTGACACAGCACCCCGATCGTGCTCAGCGTCACCCGGTGTATGAGCAGATAGGCGGGCGGCAGGTTCAGCTGCTTGCCCAGCTGATGGGCGGGGGAGCGAAGATCGGCTATCCGGGCGGCCTGATTGCGCATCCAGCTCCGGGTGAAGGTGAACTCCTCCACCTGCGCCGGCTCGATGATCGGCAGCAGATAGTCGAGTACTGCATTCGGGTCGAGGTCGATCGACTCCTTGACGAAGCCTTCCTCGCGCAGCAGTTCGTACACCGCTTCCGCGTCACCTTCCAGCGTGAGCCGCAACGAGTCCCCGATGGGCTGCGGCAGACCGCCCGACAGCCGGTCCACCGTGCCGAAGTCCAGCACTCCGAGCCGCCACTGCCCGGCCTCGCCGTGCTCCTTTTCCGCAGGCAGCAGCCGGAAGTTGCCCGGATGCGGGTCCGCGTGCAGCAGGCCCGTGCGCGCCGGACCCGAGAACAGGAAGCGGGCCAGCAGCTGGCCCGTCCGGTCCCGCTGCTCCTGCGTGCCGTCCGTGATCACCTCGGAGAGCGGCACGCCGTCGATCCACTCCGTCACCAGCACCTGGTCCGACTGGTGCACCACATGGGGGATGACCACATCGGGATCGCCTGCGAACTCCTCGGCGTGCTCCCGCTGCGACAGCGCCTCCAGTTCGTAGTCCAGCTCCTCCGACACGCGGTCGCGCAGCTCCGCGATGAGCGGTTTGATGTCCATTCCGGGGATCAGCGGGCCGAGCAGCCGGGCGAAACGGCTGAGTTGGGTGAGATCCGAGAGCAGAGCCTCCCCGGCGCCCGGATACTGCACCTTCACCGCGACCTCGCGCCCGTCGTGCCAGACCGCCCGGTGCACCTGCCCGATCGAGGCGGCGGCCGACGGCTTGTCCTCGAATTCGAGGAACAGCTTCCGCCAGTCCTCACCGAGCCGCTCCGCCAGCACCGCGTGGACCGTGCGGGTCGGCATGGGGGGCGCGGCTTCCTGCAGTTTGGTGAGCGCCGCCCGGTACGGCCCGGCGACCTCCTCGGGCAGCGCCGACTCGAAGACGGACAGGGCCTGACCGAGTTTCATGGCACCCCCCTTCAGCTCCCCCAATGTCTTGAACAACTGGTCCGCTGTGCGCTGCTGGAGCTCGCGGGCCACTATCTCCGCGGACCTGCCGCCGATCCGCTTGCCCAGACCCCACGTGGCGCGGCCGGCGAAGCCGAGTGGCAGTGCGGCCAACTTGGCGGTACGGGTGACCGCTTTCCGGGGTAGATCAGACATGCGCCCCTCCAAATCCCAGACTGCCGTGCCGCGTGCGGCGGTTACCCGGCCATTGTGTCCTGCGCCGTGCCGAGCCCAGAGGGGCGCTCCCCCTCAGTGTGCCCACCCGCCCCGCAGGAACAGTCGAGGTGCGCCCCGACCTGCTCCGACCGCCAGTCCAACAGCGGCAGAGCAGCCTCCCACCTGGCCCCCGTGCTGGCGGGCAGTTCGCCGTCCAGAAAAGCCAGGGCATGGGCCGCGGCGAGACCGGCCACCGCTGTCGCGAGCCCCAGGTCGCACGCCTGCACCGCATTGCGTCGCCCGGACCGCCACTGCGTCAGCATCCTCGGCCACTGCGGATCCCGGTCCGTGCGGGTCAGCGCCAGGCATCCCGCGCAGGCCGTACCCCCGGGCAGGACCAGGGGGCCCACCACACCGGTGGCCTCGATCACTCCGGCATAGAGATGAGGAATGCCCGAGGCGATCCACGGTTCGGCGGCGCCCGGGTCGGGGGCGTACACCGCGAGACCGTCCCGAGGGGCGACCACGACCAATGACAGCCCGGGCCCACCGTTCGCAGACGCGCCACCCGCCGCGGCGTCTGCCGTCCCCGTCGCCCGCGGGGTGGAGCCGACGGCCGATCGGCGCACCAACTGCCGGGCGGCGGTGTCCCTGCGCTCTCCGACCGCCGCCGCCGGAAGTCCGCCGGGCGCGATGTCCGAGGGCTCGGTGACCCCGCCGTCCAGGACCTCGACCAGGCCCACTCCGGATCCGGACAGCACCGCGGCGATCGCCGCCCCGACCCGGCCGGCGCCCCGCACCTGGACCCGCATCGCGCGACGGGCCGCCAGCCGGCGCATCCCGCCGCCCGGCTCGGGGTGGATCACCGAGAGCGACGCGAGGTCGGGGCGCTGCCGCTCCAGGACGTCGGCCCGGCGCCGCAATGCTTCGGCTTCCGGGCCGCCGGCCCGTACATCGTCGATCAGCCCCGCATTCGCCAGGCGTCCCACCAACGTGTCCACTTGATGAGCCGACAGATCCAGTGCCCGCGCCTCTTCGTGCAGCAGTGGAAGGCCGCGCGTTCCGTCGAGCAGTTCGAGGAAACTTCCCGTGGCGATATCCACCGGGCCGAGCTTCACCGCGTGGGCGTGTGTCACTCCGAATTGCACGGTGTTCCTGCCGCGCCAGGCGCGGCGCAGTGCGGGCTTCAACATCGGATGCATGGTTTCCCCCGGGCTCTGTCCGTCGTGCTGTTCAACGTCGGTGCGATCTGTGTGCGGTCTGTGTGCGATCTCTGTGTGATCTCTCTGCGGTCGCTCTGCGATCTCTGTGCGTGGGGCGTGTCCGGAGATTCGCGAGATCCGTTGTCAGAATGCAGGCCGGCGTCGAAACGCGCAGAAAGTTATCCACAGGCATGGGGTATTAGTCGTTCAAATGGTGCATGCCATGGAGTGGATCAAGCGTCAACCGCCCCGGAGGCGGGACTTCCCCCACTGACAGCGGGTAACGTCGTGCCGTGCCCGCCGACCTGTCACCCGGCTTCGCCGGGGAGACCCCCGCGCGCAGCGCCGGACATCATCAGCGCAGCGCGGCCAGCCATCCGCCCCGCGTCTCGGCGACGAGCGCGGTCGAGGTCCGCAGGAGCCCCCGCCGCAGCAGAACGGTCTCCGCGTACCGGGAGGGCGACCGCACTATTGTGCTGATCCCCGCCCGGATGTCGGAGGCGGAGGAGCAGCGCTGGGTGAGCGTGATGCTCGACAAACTCGCCGCCCAGGAGAGCAAGCGCATCCTCGGCGACAGCGAACTCGCCGAGCGGGCCGAGCGGTTGTCCGACCAGTATTTCGACGGCCGGGCCAGACCCGCGTCGGTGCGGTGGGTGACCAATCAGAACACCCGATGGGGGTCCTGCACTCCGGCGGAGGGCAGCATCCGTCTGTCGCACCGGTTGCAGGGCATGCCGGAGTACGTCGTCGACTACGTGCTCGTCCATGAGCTCGCGCATCTGCTGGTCCCCGGTCATGGTCCACGGTTCTGGCGGCTGCTGGAGGCGTATCCGCGGACCGAGCGGGCTCGCGGCTACCTCGAAGGGGTGGTGGCGGCCGACCGGCTGCCGCATCTGCCGGCCGCCCGGAGCGAGTGACGTTCGGTGATTCTGTACCGGGTGTGTACCGACTCAGCTCAATGTCGGAGTTTGCGGCTAGCCTGGCGCGACGCATTCACATTCGGGATGGGGGACGGTCGTTACGCATGGCCAGGGAATTCCAACGCGGTCACAAAGCCAAGATCAGCGATCTCACGCCGGGGACGGACCTGTACGTAGGTGTGCAGATCGCCGGCCCGGGACTGACCTTTGACATCAGCTGCTTCGGCCTCGACGCCAATGAGCAGCTCTCCGACGACCGTTATTTCATCTTCTTCAATCAGCCGAAATCGCCCGAGGAGTCCATTCAGCTCCTCGGTGCCCAGGCCGGTGACACCGAGTCGTTCCGCGTCACTCTGGACCGCCTTCCGGCGAACATCCACAAGCTGTCGTTCACCGCGACCGTCGACGGCGCGGGGCAGATGTCGCAGGTCGGTCCGGGCTATATCCGGATCGTCGCGGGTGGCGAGGAAGTCGTCAGGTACGCCTTCACCGGCTCCGAGTTCACCACCGAGCGTGCGGTGATGCTGGGCGACTTCTATCTGAAGGACGTCTGGCGGTTCGCTGCTGTCGGTCAGGGCTTCGACGGCGGCCTCGACGCTCTGCTGAAGAACTTTGGGGGTGAAGTCGCCGAGGAGGCACCCGCCGCGCCGCAGGCAGCCGCCCCGTCGTTCGCCCCGCCGCCGCAGGCGGCCGCCCCGGCCCAGTCCTTCGGTGCTCCCGCTGCGCCCCCGACCCCCCAAGTCCCGCAGCCCGCACCGTCCTTCGGGGCCCCGGCCGCGCAGGCCCCGGCCCCCACTCCGCAGCAGCAGATGCATGCCGCGCCGACGATCGCGGCGCCGATGGCGCCGATGGGTGGCACTGTGCCGCCGCCTGCGCCCGCCCCGGCTCCGTACGGGCAGCCGGGCCAGCCGCCCCAGCAGCCGCAGTTCGGACAGGTCCCCGGCCAGCCCGCGCCCGCCGCCCCCTACGGGCAGCAGGCTCCGGCTCCGTACGGGCAGCAGCCCCCTGGCGTACCGCAAGGTGTGCCGCAGGCCGGTGCCGGTCTGCAGGCCGCGCTCCAGCCGTACAAGGAGACGGCCACCGGCCAGCGTTGGACCCCGCAGAACCAGCAGCTCATGCGGGTCGACCTCACCATGGGCGGTACGCCGGTGCTCGCCCGCCAGGGCTCCATGGTGATGTACCAGGGCAAGGTCGACTTCAGCTACAAGGGCGCCGGTTTCGCCGGCCGTATCGTCGGCAACGCCACCGGCCAGGAAATGCAGCTGATGCGCTGTACCGGCCGGGGACAGGTCTTCCTCGCCGAGGACGGCTCCCATCTGCATGCCATCGAGCTCCAGGGCGACGGCATCTGTGTCTCGGCGGAGAGCGTTCTCGCCTTCGATGAATCGCTGCAGCACGAGGTCCGCAGGATCGAGGGCCACGGCATCCCCGGTGGCGCCCTGTTCACCATGCAGTTCCAGGGCACCGGGACGGTCATCGTCAAGACCCACGGCGTTCCCGTCGTCCTGCCGGTCACGCCGACCACGTTCGCCGACTGCAATGCCATCGTGGCCTGGTCGTCGGCGTCCCAGGTGATCATCTCCAGCCAGGTCCGGCTGCGCCGCAACGCGTACCCCGGGCACAGCGGAGAGACCGTGAATCTCCAGTTCCGGGGAGCCCCCGGCAACTTCATCGTCGTCCAGCCCTACGAGGTCTGAGGGAGCCCGTCATGAATCAGCAACTCGCGGGCTTCGCCCCGACCCCCGTCACGGCCCGGATGGAGAACCACGGCCGCACGATGCTCAAGGTCGCCATGGCCACCGGCCAGGACCTCTACGCACGTACCGGCTCGATGGTGTCGTACGAGGGCTTCATCCAGTACGAACCGAACCCGCCCGCCGTCCGCCAGATCGCCTCCCAGTGGATCACCGGCGAGGGCGCACCCCTGATGAAGTGCGCCGGTGACGGGCTGCTCTACCTCGCCGACTACGGCGCCGATGTGGTCGTCATCAATCTCAACAACGACTCGCTCTCGGTCAACGGCACCAACGTCCTGGCCTTCGACGGCCACCTCACCTGGGGCGTCGAGCGGGTCAAGGGGCTGGCCAAGTTCGCCGGCCAGGGCCTGTGGAACGTCTGCATCGCCGGGACAGGCTGGGTCGCCATCACCTCGCGTGGCACGCCGATCGTCGTCGACTGCGGGCGCGGCGACGACGAGACCTACGTCGACCCGGACGCCCTCGTGGCGTGGTCCCCGAACCTCAAGGTCAAGGGCAAGCGCAGCTTCAAGGCCTCCGCGCTCATCGGGCGCGGAAGCGGCGAGGCATACCAGATGGCGTTCTCCGGGCAGGGCATCGTCGTCGTCCAGCCGAGCGAGGACAGTACGGACCGCCTGCGGATCCGGAACTGAGGGGGAGGGAGAACACACCATGCAGAGTCCGCTTTTCAGCTACACGGAACAGCAGTCCCAGGACCGGTACACCGTGCAGAACCCGCAGCTCCTGCGGGTCTCGCTGACCGGTCGTGACGACGTCCTCGCCCGCAAGGGCGCCATGGTCGCCTACCAGGGGCTGATGGAGTTCGACGGCGAGTACCAGTCGCACGGGCAGCGCCGCGCCCGCGCGACCACCGGTGAGGGTCTCGACCTGATGCGCTGCTCCGGGCAGGGCACCGTCTACCTCGCCAACCTGGCGCAGTACGTCCACGTCGTGGACGTCGACCACGACGGAATGACGGTGGACAGTGCCTACGTCCTGGCGCTCGACTCGTCGCTGCACACCGAGGTCATCGCCGTGGACAGCCAGTACGGCATCTCGGGCACCGGCAAGTACCAGCTCAACATCTCCGGCACCGGCAAGGTCGCCCTGATGACCTCGGGCCAGCCGCTGATGATGCAGGTCACGCCCGACAAGTACGTCAACGTCGACGCCGATGCGATCGTCGCCTGGTCCAGCTCCCTGCGGGTGCAGATGCAGGCCCAGACGCACTCCTCCGGGGTCTGGCGGCGGCGCGGCAACACCGGCGAGGGCTGGGAGCTCAGCTTCCTCGGACAGGGCTTCGCCCTGGTGCAGCCCAGCGAGGTGCTGCCCCCGCAGAGCGCCCAGATCGGCCAGGGGCTGCGCGCCCAGTACGGCATGGGCCAGCAGGGAGCGCACGGCCAGAACCAGAACAACGCCTGGAACTGAGCCGCACCGCACGGACACGGGTAAGGGGCGATCTCCCGGGAGGTTGCCCCTTACCCGTTACGGTCCGTTACGGCCGCCGGCCGTCCTCCAGCGCCGCGCGTGTGCGCGCCACCAGGCGTACGACCGAGGCGTCGGCCACCTCGGCCACTTCGTCGTACGGGAACCAGTGCAGGTCCAGCGACTCGTCACTGATCTGCGCCGTGGCGCCCGACGGTGCCAGCGCCGCGTACTGCACATCCAGGTGCCAGTGACAGGGTGCCGGGATCGCATGCCGATCCAGCACCACCGGGCCGCCCGACAGCAGGGTCAGGCCGCTGATGCCGGACTCCTCGGTGGCCTCGCGCAGCGCCGCGGCAGCCAGCGTGGCGTCCTCGGGCTCGCAGTGCCCGCCCATCTGCAGCCACATCTGCAGCTTCCGGTGCAGCGTCAGCAGGACGCGGCCGCGCTCCGGATCGACCACCAGCGCGCTGGCCGTCAGATGCCCGGCCCCGCAGGCCTTCCACATGCCGTCCGGGTGCCGTGCCAGATGGTCCAGATAGACCTGGCTCTGCTGCTCCTGGTCCGGGTCGGCCAATGACTCGTACCTCTTCAGTACGAGGACTGCGTCGTCGTGCAGGCTCACTGGTCGGTGTCGTCCTTGCCGTCCCTGCCGCCCTTGCCGTCCGCATCGCCCCGGTCGCCGGCGTCGTCCGGAGGCGTCTGGGTGCCCTTCGCGGCCTCGCCGAGCATCTTGTCCAGCTCGGAGAAGTCCAGCTGCTCGTGGTGCACGAACCCGTCCGGGTCGTCCAGGTCACCGGCGGTCGGCAGCATGTCCGGGTGCGCCCAGAGGGCGTCGCGCCCGTCGAGACCGCGCGCGTCCGTGAGCGACGCCCACAGCCGCGAGGCGTCCCGCAGCCGTCGCGGCCGCAGCTGCAGGCCGATCAGCGTGGCGAAGGTCTGCTCGGCCGGACCACCGGAGGCGCGCCGCCTGCGCATGGTCTCGCGCAGTGCGTCGGCCGAGGTCAGCCGGCCCTTCGCGGCCTCGTGCACCACTGCGTCGACCCAGCCCTCGACGAGCGCGAGCGCCGTCTCCAGCCGGGCCAGCGCGGCCTTCTGCTCCGGTGTGTCCTCCGGCTGGAACATGCCCTGCTGAAGGGCGTCCTGCAGCTGCTCGGGCTGCGACGGGTCGAACTGGCCGACCACGTCCTCCAGCTTGCTGGTGTCGACCTTGATGCCGCGCGCGTACCCCTCGACCGCGCCGAACAGGTGCGAGCGCAGCCACGGCACATGGGCGAAGAGCCGCTGGTGGGCGGCCTCACGCAGGGCGAGATACAGCCGAACCTCGTCCTGCGGCACGCTCAGGTCCTTGCCGAACATCTCGACGTTCAGCGGAAGCAGCGCGGCCTTGCCGGCCGGGCCCAGCGGCAGCCCGATATCGGTCGAGCCGACGACCTCCCCCGCCAGCACGCCCACGGCCTGCCCGATCTGCTGGCCGAACATGGCGCCGCCCATCGACCGCATCATGCCGATCAGCGGACCCGCCATCGCCTGCATCTCCTCGGGCAGCACATCGCCCATGGCGAGGCCGACGCGCTCAGCCACCGGGTCGACCAGCTTCTGCCAGGCGGGGAGCGACGCCTCGACCCACTCCGCACGGCTCCACGCCACGGTCGAGACGGAACCGGACGGCAGCGACGTCACGCCGTCCAGCCAGAGATCCGCCAGCCGCAGCGCCTCGTCGACCGCGGCCTGCTCCGAAGGACCGACGCTCGCGTCCTTCGTGCCGTCCGGGGTGCCCTGGGAGACTGTCTGGCGGGCGATCTGCTTGGCCATGTCCCAGTTCACGGGACCGCCCTCGTAGCTCAGCATCTGGCCGAGCTGCTGGAAGGCGGCTCCCAGGTCGTTCGGGTTCATCGTGCCGAACATCGCCGCGAACGGGTTGTCCCCGCCCGCGCCCGGCCCGAAGCCGAACGGGTTCGCAGGCCCGCCCGAACCCTGCCCACCTCCGGCGGGGTCCTTCTTCTTGCCCTCGTCGCCGTTTTCCGGCTCCTCCGGCGGAAGGCCGAATCCGAATGGGGTGTCACTCACGGGTTTCCTCGGCTCGTAGGGCCGCCGGCTCGAACCGACGGCGACTGCCCGACATCACCATCCAGCGTAGACACCACGCCCGCTCGGGGCCTCAGTGCTCCGCCGACTCCCGGCCTGCGGCAGGATGGACGCCACCTGGTACGTACGCGTCATTCGGGTACGTACTGAAGACAACCGCTGGAGACGCCCGGTGAGTTCCCCAGATCCTCAGGTTCGCGCAGCGCGAAACCTGGCCGACCCTTCGCCCGAGAGCAAACCTTCGAAGAGCCGCTCCAGGAGCCGCGGTCCCGTCGTCGCGGTCACCGGTGCCGCGACCGGTGTCGGTGAGCTGCTCACCGCACGCCTCGCGGCTTCCGAAGAGATCAAGCAGGTCATCGCCATCGACGAGCGCCGCGGCGAGGTCTCCGAGGCGATCTGGCACATCCTCGACGTACGTGACCCCGCCATTGCCGAGAAGCTGCGCGGCGCAGACGTCGTCGTCCACCTGGCACTCGATCTCGATCTGGAGACCGACCCCGCCGCCCGTACCGCGTACAACGTCCGCGGCACCCAGACCGTGCTGACGGCCGCCGCGGCCGTCGGGGTCCACCGGGTCGTGCTCTGCACCTCGGCGATGGTCTACGGGGCGCTTCCCGACAACGACATCCCGCTCGCCGAGGACGCCGAGCTGCGTGCCACGGCGGAGGCCACCGGCGTCGGCGACCTCCTGGAGATCGAACGGCTCGGGCGTCGCGCACCCCGCGCCCACCCCGGCCTGAACGTCACCGTGGTCCGCCCCACCGTCCTGGTCGGCGGCACGGACACGGCGCTGACCCGCTACTTCGAGTCGCCGCGCCTCCTCGTCGTCGCCGGATCGCGCCCCACGTGGCAGTTCTGCCATGTCGACGACCTGGTCACGGCCCTGGAGTACGCCGCGCTGGAGAAGATCGACGGAGAGTTCGCGGTCGGCTGCGACGGCTGGCTGGAACAGGATGAGGTCGAGGAGCTCAGCGGCGTCCGCAGGATGGAACTGCCCTCCGCGGTCGCCCTCGGCGCTGCCGCCCGGCTGCACCGGATCGGCCTCACCCCGTCCCCGGCGGGAGACCTCGCCTACACGATGCACCCCTGGGTGGTCAGCGTGAGCCGTCTGCACGATGTCGGCTGGCGTCCCCACTGGACCAACGAGGAAGTGCT
This sequence comes from Streptomyces sp. NPDC005181, assembly GCF_040608395.1. NCBI lineage: Bacteria > Bacillati > Actinomycetota > Actinomycetes > Kitasatosporales > Streptomycetaceae > Streptomyces > Streptomyces sp. NPDC005181. The sequence continues at coordinate 110,573 of NZ_JBEXID010000006.1, read as the reverse complement.
CGCGGCCCTCCTGGAAGAGGTCGAGGGCCGCCACACCGTCGCCGGGCGCAGGCTCGGACGCAAGGACGCCACCGCCGCCGGCGCCGCCGGTGCGACCGTCGCGCTGCTCGGCACCGCCGCCCTGGTCCGCCGCGCCCGCAAGGCCCGCCGCCGGATCTGAGGCAGGTGGCCGCCCGCGGTGGGTCGGACCGGGGCCGGGACGCCCGGGAACTGTAGAAGGCTTCAAGGCGGCCTGCGGCACGCAGGCGGAAATGCGCTATTCCGCGATGTCGGTGCCGTGCGGCACCATGGGCGCCATGGCACCCACCCACGACCACCCCGGTGAGCAGGCGGCGCAGGACCCGATCCGGCTGCTGGAGATCCGGGACACCCCGCTGTCCGTCGACGAGATCTTCCGCGCTGTCGGGGACGACGCCGCGGGGGGCACAGCGCTCTTCGTCGGCACGGTGCGCAATCACGATGGCGGCCAGGACGTCGGCGCGCTCGGCTACTCCTGCCATCCGTCGGCGCAGGACGAGATGCGCCGGGTGGCGGAGAAGGTCGTCGCCGAGTTCCCGGTCCGGGCACTGGCCGCGGTCCACCGGGTGGGTGATCTGGAGGTGGGGGACCTGGCCGTGGTCGTCGCCGTCTCCTGCCCGCATCGCGCGGAGGCCTTCGAGGCGTGTCGCAAGCTCATCGACGACCTCAAGCACGAGGTTCCGATCTGGAAGCACCAGCGGTTCTCCGACGGTACGGAGGAGTGGGTCGGCGCCTGCTGAGCGCAAACCGGACCGGCGACATCCGCCCCGATTTGCGTAACCGCACCCCTGCCGTGAGCGTTGGATCTGCAGAGGGCTAATCTGCTGATCGGTCAGTTGCGGTCGCTCATGGCGTAGGGAGGTCGTGATGGCAGCACTCGCCTGGTTGTTGATTCCCCTTTTCGCTGCTTTCGGTGCTGCGATATGGGGAAGCTGGGCCGCCCGCAATCGCACGACCGGCGATGTCACCGAACTCGCCGGATATGCCCGGTTCCGTGAAGCGATGGAGAGATCGGACTCCGGTTCCGACGCTGCCTGACGCAGCACCGATGTACGCAGTCGCCAATCCGTATCCCGGCGCCGACTGCCTTCGCCACTCGGCACAGCACGACGCCCGGCCCTCCGCCCCGTACGGACCGGCCCCGGCGGTGCACTGACGGACCCTTCCCGTACTGTCGTTCCATGCCACGCCGCACCGCGACGATGCTCGCCTCCACGCTGATCCTCATCGCGCTGCTCTGCGCAGGCGTGCTGATCACAGTGCCGTATTCGGAGATGTCTCCGGGGCCGACCGTGAACACCCTCGGCAAGGTCGACGGCGAGCCGGTCCTGCAGATCTCCGGGCATCCGACGTACAAGACGTCCGGCAACCTCAACATGACGACGGTCAGAGTCACCGGCGCCGACTACAAGATGAACCTCGTCGAGGCCGTCTACGGCTGGCTGGCCCACGACAGCGTCATCGTTCCGCACGACACGCTGTACCCGGGCGGCAAGACCGAGGAGCAGTCGACGCAGGAGAACGCCGAGGAGTTCAGCCAGTCCCAGGAGAGCGCCAAGGTCGCCGCCCTGACCGAACTGGGCATCCCGGTGTCGCCGCGCGTCGTGGTCTCCACGGTGATCAAGGGCAGCCCCGCGCAGGGCAAGCTGCACGCCGGTGATGTGATCAAGGCGGTCGACGGTACGGCGGTCAAGCAGCCCGAGGACGTCGCGAAGCTCGTCACCAAGCACAAGCCGGGGGAGAACGTCACCTTCACGGTGATCCCGGCCAAGACGGCGGCAGCGGCCGAGAAGGCCGGCAAGCAGCCCGAGGGAACCGAGAAGATCACCATCACGACGAAGAAGGCGCCCAAGGAGAACCGGGCGATCGTCGGAATCCAGGCCGGGACGGATCACACGTTCCCATTCGAGATCGACATCAAGCTCGCCGATGTCGGCGGCCCGAGCGCCGGTCTGATGTTCTCCCTGGGCATCGTCGACAAGCTCACGCCCGGGCAGCTGACCGGCGGCAAGTTCATCGCGGGCACCGGCACCATCGACGATCAGGGCAAGGTCGGCCCGATCGGGGGCATCAACATGAAGCTGGTCGGTGCGCGCGACGCGGGCGCCAGGTACTTCCTGACGCCGGACGACAACTGCCGGGCCGCCGCGTCCGACACCCCCAGCAGGCTCACCCTGGTCAAGGTGAAGACGATCGACGACGCGAAGAAGTCGCTGGAGAAGATCCGCACGGGCGACACGGCCGGCCTGCCGAGCTGCTCGGCAGGCTGACCGCGCCGCCCCTGGCGGGAGGGGCGAGCGCCACCGCTCGCTCCGGTCAGGACTCGAACGTGGCGGCCAGCGCCTCGGCCAGCCCCGGCACCAGGCCGGCGCCGGTCAGCACCTCGGTCGGGGAGTCCTTCTCCCGGAGCCGTACGGCCGACTCCCGCGCACCGTTGCGCAGGACGGCCACGGTCATCCGCACCTCCTGACGGTCGGGGTGCTTGGCGACCCACTTGGTCAGCTGGGCGTCACTGAGCCCCTCCGGTACGGAGGACTCGGCGGACGGCGGCAGCATCAGGCGCTCCACCGTCATGGCGCAGCCGACGACCGCGTCGGGCCAGGCGATCGTGGCGAGGAACTCGTCCAGCGCCTTTCCGGGGGGAAGCTCCTCCTGCTCGATGGGGGTGAGTGCGGCGGTCGTCGAATCGGAGCTGTCGAGTCCGAGCTGGGCGGCGAGGCCGGGCTCCTGGACGCGCAGCTTGGCGGTGTCGACGAGCGCGAAGAGCCGGGCCGGCTGGTCCCAGCCGAGGCCGGAGGCGTACTCGTCGATTTCGAGCACGGCGACAGTGAGGGGGCTCGCGGCCATCGGGGGGCCTGAGGGGGAAACGTTGGGCATGCTCAACATCCTGCCTCCTTCCGTCCCGGGAACGGGAACTAGGTAAAGCCTCAGTAAGTTGCATAGGTGGGCCCTACGATCGCTGGGCCTGCTTCACACGACCGCGAACTTCGAGGGGCGCACGTTGGCTTTCCAGATGCCGGACCGCGGCGGAGGCCCGACCGGGCCACGGATCAGAGTCGGCCGCCCGTCCCGGCGCGCCCGTACCCTGCTCATGACACTGGGCGTCCTGGCGATTCTCGCCATGGCGTTCGTCATGTTCGCCGGGTTCTGGACGGACTGGCTCTGGTACCGGTCGGTCGCGTATTCGTCCGTCCTCACCACCACCCTGTGGACCAAGATCGGGCTGTTCCTCGTCTTCGGACTGCTGATGGCGATCGCCGTCGGCGTGAACATCTGGCTCGCACACCGGCTCCGGCCGCCGCTGAGCGCGATGTCGCTGGAGCAGCAGAGCCTGGACCGCTACCGGATGAGCCTCGCCCCGTACAAGCGGTGGGTGCTGCTCGCGATCACCGCGCTCGTCGGGCTGATCGCCGGAGCATCCGCCTCGGGCCAGTGGCGTACGTGGCTGATGTACGTGAACGGCGTGTCGTTCGGACAGAAGGACCCCCAGTTCCACCTGGACGTGTCCTTCTATGCCTTCGACCTGCCGTGGTACCGCTTCCTGCTGGGCTTCGGTTTCGCGGCCACGGTGCTCTCGCTGATCGCCGCGGCCCTGACCCACTACCTGTACGGCGGGCTCCGCATCACCAGCCCCGGCGCGCGGGCGACCGGCGCCGCCACCGGCCACCTGTCGGTGCTGCTCGGCGTCTTCGTCTCGCTGAAGGCCGTGGCGTACTGGCTCGACCGGTACGGCCTCGCCGTGAAGTCCAGCGACTTCAAGGCGACGGACAACTGGACGGGCCTGCGGTACGTCGATGCCAACGCCTATCTGCCGGCGAAGACGATCCTGTTCTGCATCGCCGCGATCTGCGCCGTGCTGTTCTTCGCGACGCTGTGGCGCCGCACCTGGCAGCTCCCGATGATCGGCTTCGGCCTGATGGTGCTCTCGGCGATCCTGATCGGCGGGCTGTACCCGGCGATCGTGCAGAAGTTCCAGGTCCAGCCGAACGAGCAGGCCAAGGAAGCCCCGTTCATCCGGAAGAACATCGAGGCGACGCGTGACGCGTACGACATCGATGACGCGCAGGTGGACGACTACACGGGCAAGAGCACCACGACCGACGAAGCGAAGCTCCGTGCCGGCGCGGACGAAGCGGCAAGCTACCGGGTGATGGACCCCAACGTCGTCTCCCCGGCCTTCCAGCAGCTCCAGCAGAAGCGGAACTACTACCAGTTCCCCAAGACGCTGGACGTCGACCGCTACAAGGACCCCGCCGGCAAGGACCAGGACACGGTCATCGGTCTGCGTGAGCTCAATCTGGAGGGCATCCCCAAGCGCAACTGGATCAACGACCACTTCACGTACACCCACGGCTACGGCGCCATTGCCGCCCGGGGCACCACGACGGGCAAGAACCCGGAGGGCTCCCCGGACTTCACCGAGTCCGGTCTGCCGACCACCGGCGAGCTCGGCTCGTACGAGCAGCAGATCTACTACGGCGAGAAGACCGAGCAGTACTCCATCGTCGGCGGGCCCCAGAAGGAGCTCGACTACGAGGAGGACGGCGAGAAGACCACCAGCTACAAGGGCAACAGCGGAGTCAGTCTCGGCAGCGCCTTCAACCGCGCCGCGTACGCGGTGTCATTCAGCGAGCCGCAGATCCTCTACTCGGGGGCCATCGGCGACGGCTCGCGGATTCTCTACAACCGCACGCCCAAGGAGCGCGTCGAGGCGGTCGCCCCCTGGCTGACCATCGACGGCGATGCCTATCCGGCCGTCGTGAACCACCGCATCCAGTGGGTCGTCGACGCGTACACCACCACCAACGGGTACCCGTACGCCTCGCGTACGACGCTCGGTGACACCACGGCCGACTCGCTGACCACCAACCAGCGCGCGGTCGTCGCCCAGCAGAACCAGGTCAACTACATCCGCAACTCGGTGAAGGCGACCGTCGACGCGTACGACGGCAAGGTCAAGCTGTACGAGTGGGACACCAAGGACCCGGTCCTCAAGACCTGGCGCAAGGCGTTCCCGGGGACGGTGGAGCCGCGGGCCGACATCCCCCAGGACCTGATGGACCACCTGCGGTACCCGCAGGACCTGTTCAAGGTGCAGCGCGAGCTGCTCACCCGCTACCACGTCACCAGCCCCGCACAGTTCTACAGCGGCAGTGACGCGTGGCAGGTCCCGGACGACCCGACCAACAAGGAGTCCGGCGCCGTTCCGCCGTACTACCTGAGCATAAAGATGCCGGACCAGTCGGCCCAGAAGTTCTCGCTGACCACCACCTTCACCCCGAAGGGGCGGCCCGACCTCGGGGCGTTCATGGCGGTGGACGCGGATGCGGCCAGCAAGGACTACGGCACGATAAGGCTGTTGAGAGTCACCACGACGGTGAAGGGACCCGGCCAGGTACAGAGCGAGCTCAACGGCAACGACGATGTCGCCGAGTTCGTGAGAAACCTCAAGGGCACCGACTCCGACATCGAGTACGGCAACCTGCTGACCGTGCCGCTCGACGGGGGCTTCCTGTACGTCGAGCCGGTGTACACGCGCGGTGGCACGCAGAACTATCCGCTGCTGCGCAAGGTCGCCGCCTCGTACGGATCGAAGACCGTCTTCGAGAACAGTCTCGGGGAGGCGCTCAACGCGGTCTTCGGAGTGGAGGACACCGGCACCAGCCAGCCGCCGACGGAGACCACCCGGCCACCGGGCAACACCACGAAGCCACCGGCCACCGGTGACGCCGCGCTGAAGCAGGCGATCGCGGATGCACAGAAGGCCTACACGGAAGGCGAGGCAGCCCTGAAGAAGCAGGACTGGAGCGCCTACGGCAAGGCCCAGGCGGATCTGGAGGACGCGCTGCGGCGTGCGGCGGCGGCCCAGCCCAAGACGGAGAAGGGCAGCTGAGCGGCGGCCGGCAGCGGCCAGTAGTGGCCGGTGGAAACGGGTAAAGCACCACCCCCGCGTCGTGGTACGGTTTGAACACAACGACGCGGGGTGGAGCAGCTCGGTAGCTCGCTGGGCTCATAACCCAGAGGTCGCAGGTTCAAATCCTGTCCCCGCTACTGAAAGACGAAGGCCCGGATCCTTTCGAGGATCCGGGCCTTCGTCGTGTCTCGGAGACTTTCTCGCGCGAAGGGTCTGAAGTGCGGTTCGCAGGGCACGAGTTGGCTCCGAACGTGTTTGACTTATCTCTCTGTGGGCATGTCGACAAAACGCTGAAGTGACCTCACTGGCCGCGATATACCAGGTGTACGCGGGTTGCAGGTGGTGGGACGATGGTATTTATGGGGGACAGGGCAACTCTGTTGGAGACAGGGCGGTTTGTGCAACGACGCGTCCATGAGATGGGAAACATGGCAGATGCGGCTTTTGCTGCCCATGCCGCGGACGACGCCGACGCCGTCCGGGCTGTCCAAACCTTCGAGAACGGTGGGGTGGCCGGGGCCACGGAGCCGTCCCACAGCGTCGAGAACACCCAGAGCGTCGAGAGCACGGAGACCGCTGAGAGCGAGGTGCGGCACCGTCGTGCCGCCGACGCCGGAGACACCGCGTCGATGAGTGTCCTCGGTGCGCTGCTGCTGCGCCGAGGCGATCTGAACGGCGCCGAGCCCTATCTGCGTGCGGCCACCGCCGACGGCGACCGGGCCGCCGCCAACAACCTGGGCGTCCTTCTCCACCAGCGCGGCTACGCCGACGAGGCGGCCGGCTGGTGGCGTATCGCCGCCGTCGCCGGTTCCGCCGCCGCGGCCCACGCCCTGGGCCGCCACTACCGCGAGCGTGGCGATGAGCCGGGCGCGGAGTACTGGCTCCGCCAGTCCGCCGAGCAGGGCCATGCGCTGGGCGCGTACGCTCTCGCCGACCTGCTGGAACACCGCAGCGACGTCGGTGCCGAGCGCTGGCTGCGCGCTGCCGCCGAGCAGGGGCACCGAGAGGCCGCGTACCGCCTGGCACGCACCCTGGAGCGCACGGCCGCCGACGACCCGCACGACGCGTTCGGCCGCCCGGGGGCGGACGGGACGGGCCTGCCTGCGCGCAGTGGCGCCGGCGGCGGCACCGGAACCGGCGCCACTGCGCGGAAGACGGGCCGTGCGGGCGCGCGCAAGGACAACGGACCCGTGGCGGGCTCGGCCACGGGGCGCATCGGTGAGGCCGAGCAGTGGTACCGGCAGGCCGCCGCGCGCGGTCACCGCCGTGCCGCCCTGCATCTCGGGGCCATTCTGGAGCAGCGCGGCGAGCTCAAGGAGGCCGGCCGCTGGTACCTCACCTCCGCCAAGAGCGGCGAGGCCAGGGCGGCCTGCGCGCTCGGCTTCCTGCTGCGCGACGCGGGCGACGAGGAGAGTGCGGCCGTGTGGTGGCTGCGCGCCGCCCAGGAGGGCGACGGCAACGCCGCCAACGCGCTGGGAGCCCTGCACGCCGCCCGCGGCGAGCAGCAGACCGCGGAGCGCTGGTACCGCGCCGCCATGGACGCGGGTGACGTCAACGGTGCCTACAACCTCGGGCTGCTCTGCGCGGCCCAGGACCGTACGCCGCAGGCCGAGCAGTGGTACCGCCGTGCTGCCTACGCCGGCCACCGCGAGGCCGCCAACGCCCTGGCCGTGCTGCTGCTCCAGGCGGGCGACGCGACCGGTGCGGAGCCCTGGTTCTCCAAGGCCGCCGAGGCGGGCAGTGTCGACGCCGCCTTCAACCTCGGCATCCTGCACGCCGGGCGTGACGAGGACCGGGCGGCCCTGACCTGGTACGAGAGGGCCGCGGCCGCCGGGCACACCGAGGCCGCGCTGCAGGTCGGCATGGCCCTGCTGCACCACGGCCAGGAGCAGGAGGCCGAACGCCATCTGCGCTGCGCCGCGGGCGGCGGCAGCGCCGAGGCGGCCTTCCGGCTGGCCGGGGTGCTGGACTCGCGTCAGCCGCCGCCGGGACCGCCCGGGCTCGGCGAGCCGATGCCGGAGAAGACCGAGTGCGAGGCCTGGTACGAGCGGGCCGCCGAACAGGGGCACCGCCGCGCCCAGGTGCGCGTCGGCATGCTCGCCGCCGCCCGCGGCGATCTGGAGAGCGCCGCGCGCTGGTACCGCGAGGCCGCCGAGTCGGGCAGCCGCAACGGTGCCTTCAATCTGGGGCTCCTCCTCGCCCGCGAGGGCAGCGAGCGCGAGGCCGCCCTGTGGTGGAGCCGCGCCGCGAACGACGGCCACGGCCGGGCCGCGCTGCGGCTCGCTCTGCTCGCCGCTCGCCGCGGCGAGCTCACCGAGGGGCAGCGCTGGTGCGCGCGTGCGGTCGAGCTGGGCCCGGCGGAGGTCGCGGAGCGGGCCGCCCGGCTCCGCGAGGCCCTGCACCAGGAGCTGACCGCGTAGCGGTGAGCGGGGTGCGACACGGGGTCACGAGGGTCGCGGGGACCCCCGCGGCACCGCGACCTCCACAGCCTGCAGAAACGGATTTGCGCTGGTCCAGGGCGTCACGTAATGTTGTGTTCACGACGCGGGGTGGAGCAGCTCGGTAGCTCGCTGGGCTCATAACCCAGAGGTCGCAGGTTCAAATCCTGTCCCCGCTACTGAAGACAGAAGGCCGGATCCTTTCGAGGATCCGGCCTTCTGTGCATGCCGTGTGCTGTGCATGCCGTACGGACGTCGCGTCAGAGCCTGTGGCCCACCGCCTCCCCGTACATCGCCCGGTCGACGGCCTTCTCCTCCGGTACCGGCGGCTTGCCCTCCGAAACGCCCGCGTCGCTGTATGCCTGCTGCAGCCGGTCCGTCGTGCCTTTCCGGATCTCCCAGTCCATCCGCATCGACGGCGTCGACCGCAGCGTCGCCTCGTCGCTCTTCATCAGCTTCGCCAGCTCCGTGACGAACGCCGGATCGGACTTGTAGTCCCCGGCGAAGCAGGTGTTCACCGTCCGGATGTAGGCGCGGAGAAAGGCGACACCAGCGTCCGGCTCCTCGGTCAGCAGCGTCGGGCCGAAGAGCAGACCGCCGAGCGGTTCGCCGACCGGCTGGCCGCCCAGGAACGCGTACCGCTTGTCGCCGTCCACCTTGCGCCAGATCGGGTCGAGCAGCCAGGCGGAGTCCACGCCGCCGTTCTGCAGGGCGGTCAGTACGTCCGCGGAGCCGAGCTGCTGAAAACTGATCTTGTCGAGGCCGCCGCCGTGCTTCTTCAGCGTGCGCGGTCGGCGCGCTCCTCCGGCAGGCCCTGCGGTGCTCGCCGAAGAGGCGCTGCGCCGGAAATGGCCGATGAGGTACGCAGTCTCGGTCCCGGTCGGGTGGAACGCGGAAGGGCCCGGTGCGCATGACATGCGCACCGGGCCCTTCGCCCCGTCTCAGGCAGTTGCGGCGCAGTTCGGGCAGATGCCGCGGTACGTCACCTCGACATCGGAGACCGTGAAGCCGAACCGCTCGCCCGTCGGCAGGTCCGCCAGCGGGTCGCCCGCCGGGTGCACGTCACGGATGGCGCCGCACTGGGCGCAGACCAGGTGCTGGTGGGGACGGTGCGCGTTCGGGTCGTACCGCTTCGCGCGGCGGTCGGTGGAGACCTCGATGACCTCGCCGAGCGTCACCATCTCACCGAGCGTGTTGTAGACGGTGGCGCGGGAGATCTCCGGCAGCTTGGCGACCGCCCGGGCATGGACCTCGTCGGCCGTCAGGTGCACATGGTCCCCGTCGAGGACTTCGGCCACGACACGCCGCTGCGCAGTCATGCGCCAGCCACGTCCGCGGAGTCGTTCCAACAGGTCACTCATAAGAGCAAGCCTAACAGCGAGGGGCCCCTTTCCCGAACGGGTGTGACTTTGGATGTTCGCTTGACTTGGACTTAGTCCAATGTAGGATCGGCACGGGCATAGGCCAAGGGACAGGCTGTGCGGACATCAGGACGTTGATGGATGTGCAGGAATGACGCAGGAGGCGCACGTGACGCAGGGACCGCTCACCACGGAGGCCGGCGCGCCGGTCGCCGACAACCAGAACAGCCAGACCGCAGGCGTCGGCGGTCCGGTCCTGGTGCAGGACCAGTCACTGCTGGAGAAGCTCGCGCACTTCAACCGTGAGCGCATCCCGGAGCGCATCGTGCACGCCCGCGGCGCCGGCGCATACGGCACCTTCACGCTGACCCGCGATGTCTCGCAGTGGACGCGTGCGAAGTTCCTCTCCGAGGTCGGCAAGCAGACCGAGACGTTCCTGCGCTTCTCCACCGTCGCGGGCAACCTCGGCTCCGCCGACGCGGTGCGCGACCCCCGTGGGTTCGCGCTGAAGTTCTACACCGAGGAGGGCAACTACGACCTCGTCGGCAACAACACACCGGTGTTCTTCATCAAGGACGCCATCAAGTTCCCGGACTTCATCCACACCCAGAAGCGCGACCCGTACACCGGCTCGCAGGAGGCGGACAACGTCTGGGACTTCTGGGGTCTCTCGCCCGAGTCCACCCACCAGGTGACCTGGCTCTTCGGTGACCGCGGCATCCCGGCCACGCTGCGTCACATGAATGGGTACGGCTCGCACACGTACCAGTGGAACAACGAGGCCGGCGAGGTCTTCTGGGTCAAGTACCACTTCAAGACCGACCAGGGCATCAAGAACCTCACCCAGGCCGAGGCCGACAAGCTCGCCGGCGAGGACCCCGACAGTCACCAGCGCGATCTGCGCGAGGCGATCGAGCGCGGGGACTTCCCGTCCTGGACGGTGCAGGTCCAGATCATGCCCGCGTCCGAGGCGGCCACGTACCGCTTCAACCCGTTCGACCTCACCAAGGTGTGGCCGCACGAGGACTACCCGCCGATCGAGATCGGGAAGCTGGAGCTCAACCGCAACCCGGAGAACATCTTCGCGGAGACCGAGCAGTCGATCTTCAGTCCCGCGCATTTCGTGCCGGGCATCGGTCCGTCCCCGGACAAGATGCTCCAGGGCCGCCTCTTCGCCTACGGCGACGCCCACCGCTACCGCGTCGGCATCAACGCCGACCACCTGCCGGTGAACCGTCCGCACGCCACCGAGGCACGGACGAACAGCCGGGACGGCTACCTGTACGACGGTCGCCACATGGGTGCGAAGAACTACGAGCCCAACAGCTTCGGCGGTCCGGTCCAGACCGGCCGTCCGCTGTGGGAGCCCACCACCGTCACCGGTGAGATCGGTACGCACGAGGCCCCGAGCCACGCCGAGGACAACGACTTCGTGCAGGCCGGGAACCTCTACCGGCTCTTCTCCGAGGACGAGAAGGTCCGGCTGATCGACAACCTCGCCGGATTCATCGCCAAAGTCTCGCGCGACGACATCGCCGAGCGCGCGATCAACAACTTCCGCCAGGCGGACGGCGACTTCGGCAAGCGGCTGGACGCCGCGGTCCAGGCCCTTCGCGGCTAGTACGGACGTCTGCCGACGCCGGTGGGCCGGTCCCCTCCGCATCGAGGGGGCCGGCTCTCCGGCCGTTCGTGCGTGGGGCGGTCAGCCGACCAGTTCCACCGGGTGGCGCCTGGTGGGCGCCCAGCACCGGATGATGTCGCGAACCGAGACGATACCGACGGGTCCGTGGTCGTCCAGCACGATCAGATGCCGGAAGCCGCCGTGCGTCATGGCCTCCGCGGCCTCCTCCAGGGTCCAGCTGGGCGCGGCGAAGACGACATCGGTGGTGGTGTGGGTGGACGCGGTCTCGGTATCGGGGTTCTGGCCGGAGCCGACCGCGTTGAGGATGTCGCGCTCGGTGAGGATGCCGAGTCCGCTGGTGTCCCGGTCGAGGACGACGGCTGCGCCGATACGGCGGGCCGACATCAGCTGGGCCGCCTGGCGGAGCGTATGGGTAGGGCCGATGGTGAGGACCATCGTGCTCATGGCGTCACGGACGAGCATGAAGGGAGCCACCTCCTTCGTGAAGCGACCACGTGAGCCGATTCACAAGTTCACAAGTGCGGAGACTCTCAGCCTTGCATCCTTGAGGGACTCCAACAAGGGGTACGCGGAGAACATTCGAGGGGCGCGCGGAAGTAGACCGCACGCCCCTCGGGAGTCTGTACGCCTTGTAGCGGCGCCGGATCAGTAGCGCTGGTTCAGATATCCCAGCAGTTCGTGGTGGAGCAGCCCGTTCGAGGCTGCCGCGTTCCCGCCGCCCGGACCGGACACCCCGTCCAGGCTGGTGAACCGGCCACCCGCCTCCTGGACGATGATTGCGTTCGCCGCCATGTCCCAGAGCGAGAGCTCCGGCTCCGCGCAGATGTCCACAGACCCCTCGGCGACCATCATGTACGGCCAGAAGTCCCCGTACCCACGCGTGCGCCAGCAGGCCCGGGTCAGATCCATGAACCCGTCGAGCCGGCCCTGCTCCTCCCAGCCGGTCATCGACGCGTACGCGAACGAGGCGTCCGAGATCCGCTCGACCTTCGACACGTGCAGCCGGGTCGCGGAGGTGAGGCTGCGGCCGGAGAACGCCCCCGCACCCTTCGCCGCCCACCAGCGGCGGCCCAGCGCGGGCGCCGACACCACGCCGACCACCGGCTGGAAGCCGTGCTCGCCCGCCTCCATCAGCGAGATCAGCGTCGCCCAGACCGGCACACCGCGCACGTAGTTCTTGGTGCCGTCGATCGGGTCGACGACCCAGCGTCGCGGACCGGTGCCCTCGATCCCGTACTCCTCGCCGAGGATCGCGTCGCGCGGGCGCGCCCGATGGAGGTGACCGCGGATCAGCTCCTCGGCGGCCTTGTCGGCCTCGCTCACCGGCGTCATGTCCGGCTTGGTCTCGACCTTGAGGTCGAGAGCCTTGAACCGGTCCATGGTCGTCGCGTCGGCGGCGTCCGCCAGCACATGGGCAAGGCGCAGATCATCGTGGTAGTCGGGCATGTCGTCACAGTATCGACCGCAGGTGAACAGAGCCACAGGACCCTGAGGCTGCATGAACTCTTGACAGTGCGGGGGAGCGCGTCAACTCTGAACTGCAGGCCCCTGGCGTGGGAGGCGACGATGCCTGCAGCGCGAGAAGCATTGCTGGACGCCGCCCTCTCGGCGCTCGGCACCGTGCCCTGGGCGACGGTGCGGATGGTTGACGTCGCGTCCGCCGCAGGAGTCTCCCGGCAGACCCTTTACAACGAGTTCGGCAGCAAGGACGGCCTGGCCCGGGCTCTCGTCCGACGCGCTGCCGACGGCTACCTCGCCGGTGTCGAACGGGCATTGGAATCGCCTGGCGGTACGGGGGACAGACTGGCCGCCACCGCCGCCTGGACGGTCCGGGCCGCTCGTACGAACATCCTGGTCAGGGCGTTGCTCACGGGTTGCTGGGGAGAGCGGTTACCCCGCCCCGCCCGCCTTTCGGGGCCGCCCTCCTCGCCCGTACCGGCGCAGCGGCGGGCCGATACCGGGCCGCCGACCCCCGCCGAGCTCCTCGGCCTGGTACGCGACCGGGCGGTGGCCGCCCTGGGCGAGGGACGCCCGCCGCACGACCCGGCGGCGCTCGCCGTGACCTGCGAGATCGCGCTGCGCCTCGCCCTGTCGTACGCGGTCGCCGCGTCCGCCGTTCCCGCGGACGCGGCGCCGCTGGTGCGCGAGGTGGTGGAGCGGTGGCCCGCCGGGTGACGGCGGACCACCGGCACGGAGCGACTGCGCGGAACTGGGCGAGGACGAGCGGGAGCGCTGCGAGCGCGACGTACCGCTCGGGGAGGCGGCCGGGCACAGCGTCGCCTGTCACTTCCCCCGGACAACCCTCCGCGGGTCAGTGGGACGAGCCCGACAGCTGCAGCCCGATCACACCCAGGATCACCAGCGAGATCGAGACCAGCTTGAGCGTGGACACCACATCGTCGAGGAAGACCATGCCGTAGATCGCGGTGCCCGCCGCGCCGATGCCCGTCCACACGGCGTAGGCGGGCCCCACATCGAGCTTCTTCAGGGACAGGGTCAGCAGACCGAAACTGCCGAGCGCGAAGATGCAGAAGGCGATGGTCGGCCAGAGCCGGGTGAAGCCGTGCGACAGTTTCAGACAGACGGCGAAGCCGGTCTCCAGAAGCCCTGCGACCACGACCAGCAGCCACGCCATCGTCGGTGCCCTCCCACGTCGGTGACTGCTCCGTCCCGCTGCGTGCGATTATGCACTTACCGGTAGCAGCAGATCGCAAACGTGCCTGGGTCAGTCGCCTTCGCGTCGCTCCCGGGTGGACAGCAGCCGGTGCAGCGAGTCCAGCCGGGCCGGATCGGCATGCCCGGCCGCCACCCAGGCGCCCAGAGCGCATTCCGGTTGGGCGGCGTCGTGGGTGCAGCCCCGAGGGCAGTCCTCGGTGCCGGGCCCCAGGTCGGGGAACGCGTGGATGACCCGCGAAGGGTCGATGTGGTTCAGCCCGAAGGAGCGCACGCCGGGGGTGTCGACCACCCAGCCGCGCCCGTCCGGCAGGGGCAGCGCCAGGGCCGACGTGGTGGTGTGCCGGCCGCGGCCGGTGACCGCGTTGACGACACCCGTGGTCCGCCGCCGGTCCTTCGGCACCAGGGCGTTGACCAGCGTGGTCTTCCCGACGCCGGAGTGCCCCACGAACGCGGTGACCCGGTCGTTCAGCTGCTCGCGCACCAGGTCCGCCGCGTCGCCGTTCTCCAGCTCGTCACGGCTGGTCACGATGTACGGGACACCCAGCGGGATGTACGCCTCCAGGAGCTTGTCCGGAGACGCCAGATCGGATTTGGTGAGGACCAGGAGCGGGCTGAGTCCGCCGTCGTACGCCGCCACCAGGCAGCGGTCGATCATTCGCGGACGGGGTTCCGGATCGGCGAGCGCGGTGACGATCGCCAGCTGGTCGGCGTTCGCGACGACCACCCGCTCGTACGGATCGTCGTCGTCCGCCGTCCGCCGCAGCACCGAGCGGCGCTCACCGATGCGGACGATGCGGGCCAGGGTGTCCTTGTCCCCGGACAGATCGCCGACGATGGAGACGGTGTCACCCACCACCGCGGCCTTGCGGCCCAGCTCGCGCGCCTTCATCGCCATGACCGTACGGCCCTCGACGAGGCAGGTGAGGCGGCCGCGGTCGACGGTGAGGACCATGCCCTCCTCGGCGTCCTCGTGCTTCGGACGGGTATGCGTACGCGGCCGGTTGCCCTTCGGGTTGGGGCGGGACCGGATGTCGTCCTCGTCGGGGTTCTTGCCGTAGCGACGCATGACTCAGACCCCGAGCATTCGGGTCCACATCTGCGGGAAATCCGGCAGGGTCTTGGCGGTTGTCGCCACGTTCTCGATCTCCACTCCGGGGACGGCAAGGCCGATGACCGACCCCGCGGTGGCCATCCGGTGGTCGTCATACGTATGGAAGGTACCGCCGTGGAGCGGGCGCGGCTCGATGTGCAGCCCGTCGGCGGTCTCGGTGACCCGGCCGCCGAGCTCGTTGATCTCCTTGGTGAGCGCGGCCAGCCGGTCCGTCTCGTGCAGCCGCAGATGGGCGACACCGCTGAGCGTGGACGGGGAGTCGGCGAGGGCCGCGATCGCCGCGATGCCCGGGGTGAGCTCGCCGACCTCGCCGAGGTCGACGTCGATGCCGTGGATACGGCCCGAACCGGTGAACGTGAGACCGCGCTCGGCCAGCTCGCAGCTGCCGCCCATCGCGGTGAAGATCTCGCGCAGCGCGTCACCGGGCTGGGTGGTGCGCAACGGCCAGTCGGGGATCGTGACCCGGCCGCCGGTGACCAGCGCCGCGGCCAGGAAGGGCTGGGCGTTGGAGAGGTCCGGTTCGACCGTCAGATCACGGCCGAGCAGCGCCGACGGGGAGACCCGCCAGACGTTCGGCTCGCCGCCCGTCTCCGGCTCGTCGACCTGGGCGCCGACGGCCCGCAGCATGTCGACCGTCATCCGGATGTGCGGCATCGACGGGAGCCGGGAGCCGGTGTGACGCACCTCCACGCCCTGGTTGAAACGCGGCGCCGACAGCAGCAGCGCCGAGACGAACTGGGAGGACGAGGACGCGTCGATCGCCACCGGGCCGCCGTCCAGCGCACCGCCGCCGTGCACGGTCATCGGCAGCGAGCCGCGCCCGTCGTCGTCGATTCTGGCACCGAGCACCCGCAGCGCGTCGATCACGCCGTTCAGCGGCCGCTCGTAGGAACGCGCGTCGCCGTCGAAGTGGATCGGCCCGTCGGCGAGGGTGGCGACCGGCGGCAGGAAGCGCATGACCGTTCCGGCGTTGCCGACGTCGATCGTGGTGGGGCCGTGCAGCCCGGCCGGGATGACCCGCCACGCCTCCCCGGAACCGTCCGGGCCGACGCCCTCCTCGATGCCGACGCCCATCGCGCGCAGCGCCTGCGCCATCAGCAGGGTGTCGCGGGAGCGCAGCGGGCGGCGCAGCCAGCCCGGCTCGGCGGAGAGGGAGGCGAGGACCAGCGCCCGGTTGGTGACCGATTTCGATCCGGGCACCGTGACGGTGGCGTCGACGGCTCCGCTCGCATGGGGGGCGGGCCAGAGGGCGGGGTGCACGGAACTTTCGGTCATGGCCCTCACTTTAGTGGCTCACCGCAAACCCGGATCTTGATCAAACAGGGGGAAACCGGGGCGTAATACAAGCGTGGTACGGACCGCAACGAAGCCGGGGCCGGGTTGGCGCCGTCTCTCACAGGCCGAGCAGCCAGCGGCCGCCGCCGATCAGCGAGCAGAGCGACACCGCGTGGAAGAGGAAGAGCCAGAGCGCGGCCGGGACGTCCGTGAGGCGGGACAGCTGGTCCGCGTCCGAGTCGGGTGCGCCGCCGTGGCGCCGCTTCGACTGGAGTTCGAACGCCGGACGCACACCGCCGAGCAGCAGGAACCACACCACGGTGTATGCGAAAAGCGACTGCACGTCGGGCGGGGCGAGCCAGGACACCAGCAGGAAGGCCGAGCCGGTGAAGATCACCGTGAGCGCCCCGTACACATTGCGGATCATCACCAGCATCACGGCGAGCAGCGCCGTCGCCACCCACAGCAACAGCGTGATCCGGCCGCTGCTGAGCAGCCAGGCGCCGCCGAGCCCCAGCAGCGGGGGCGCGGTGTAGCCCGCCGCCGCGGTGAGGATCATGCCGGTACCGGTGGGCCTGCCACGGCTGACGGTCAGCCCGCTGGTGTCCGAGTGCAGCCGGATGCCCTCCAGCCTGCGCCCGGTGACCAGCGCGATCAGCCCGTGGCCGCCCTCGTGCGCAATGGTGATCGTGTTGCGGGATATCCGCCACAGGACATTCGGCACGACGGCAATGAGCGCGACCGTGGCCGTCACGACCACCAGCCACTGCTCGGGGGCGGGCTGGGTGCCGAATACGCGATCCCACAGATCGCCCAGATCGGTGCTGTCCATGGTGGAGCGGCTCCTTGCGGTCGTGCCGGTGGGTCGTGGCAGTCTGGCACTTATGTGCGGACGGTATGCAGCGAGTCGGCGGCCCGAGAATCTGACCGGACTCTTCGGTGTCGAGAAGTGGGAACCGGCGGAGGCGCTGGAGCCGGACTACAACGTGGCGCCGACCAAGGAGGTCTACGCCGTACTGGAACGCCCGGTGAAAGACGCGGATGATCAACGTCCGGTTCGCCAGCTGCGCGCACTGAAATGGGGACTCGTGCCCTCCTGGGCCAAGTCGCCTGAGGGAGGCGCCCGGATGATCAATGCCCGGGCGGAGACGGTCCACGAGAAGCCGTCGTTCCGCCGCCCCTTTGTCTCACGGCGCTGCATCCTGCCCGCCGACGGCTACTACGAGTGGGTCACCGGCACCGACGAGCGGCAGCTGGAGGAGCAGGGGAGGAAGAAGCGTCCCCGCAAGCAGCCGTACTTCGTGACACTCGCAGACGGATCGGTCTTCGCGATGGCCGGGCTGTACGAGTTCTGGCGCGACCGCACCCTGCCGGACGACCACCCGCAGGCCTGGTGGGTGACCTGCTCCGTGATCACCACCGAGGCGGAGACCACCCCGCTCGCCGTCGCCCCGGCCGAGGGGCCGGCCGCGCTCGCAGACATCCACCCCCGGATGCCGCTGATGCTGACCCCGGACCGCTGGGACGCCTGGCTGGACCCCTCGCACACCGACATCGAGGGACTGCGGGCGCTGCTCGCGCCACCGCCCGGCGGACTGATGCGGGCCTACCCGGTGACCACCGCCGTCAGCAATGTCCGCAACAACGGGCCCGAACTGCTGGAGGAGCTGGCCGCGCCGGAGGTCGGCACGCTCTTCTGACCGGGCAGGATGAGACGCGTGAGTACCGCAGAGACAGCTCGTACGACGACCGAGACGGTCGACACCGACGCCGGGCCGGCCCGGATCACCTGGGTGCCCGCGAAGAAGCCGCGCCTGGTGCTCGCCGCCGGTCATGGCGCCGGCGGCGGCATCGAGGCCCGCGACCTTCAGGCCCTGGCCGCCGCGCTGCCCTCCCACGGGGTGAGCGTCGCCCTGGTGGAGCAGCCGTGGCGGGTCGCCGGGAAGAAGCTCGCACCCGCCCAGAAGACCCTGGACACCGGCTGGCGCGGCCTGTGGCCCGCGCTCACCGCCCCAGGACTCCCGGTCGTCGCCGCGGGACGCAGCGCCGGCGCCCGGGTGGCCTGCCGGACGGCGACCGAGCTCGGCGCCCACGCGGTCCTCGCGCTCAGCTTCCCGCTGCACCCGCCGGGCAAGCCGGAGAAGTCCCGCAAGGACGAGCTGCTCGGCTCGGGCGTGCCCACGCTCGTCGTGCAGGGCGGCCACGACCCGTTCGGACGGCCCGCCGAGTTCCCTCCGGGGGAGTACGAGATCACCGAGGTGCCGTACGGGGACCATGGGTTCGCCGTACCGAAGAAGGCCGACCTGACCCAGGATCAGGCGATGGAGATCCTCACCGCCGCCGTCACCGCATGGCTGGACCGGCTCCCGTAACGCCCGACTCGCCACCCCCGCACGCCCGGCACACCTCCTTCCGGGTGGATCGGATCACCCTCGTGGAGACCGGTCAGACCTGCGGGAATGTTGAGTGGGGGGCCACTGTTGTTGCGGACATCGGTACATCAACGTCGTACGTGGAGAGGGAGTCCGTCGCATGGGTTCGACCATCTGCCCGCGCCGCTCGAACGCCGCTGACCTGGAGTGGACGGTGCTGCATGCGGCGAAGACCACTCCCGAGCGGGCACTGAGCGGATCGGATCGACAGCCCGCGTCGAAGCAAGGTCGACTATTCTCCGATTCGAGCGGGTCCGGTTTCGGATCCGCCACAGCGTTGGAGGAGGTGGGTCCGGTCACCGGTACCGACACAGGGACCGACGACGGCCGCGCGGAGGAGACGACCGCCGAGCGCAACGCGCGCTTCGAGCGGGACGCCCTCGGTTTCCTCGACCAGATGTACTCGGCCGCGCTGCGCATGACGCGCAACCCCGCAGACGCCGAGGACCTGGTCCAGGAGACGTATGCGAAGGCGTACGGCTCCTTCCACCAGTTCCGCGAGGGTACGAACCTCAAGGCATGGATGTACCGCATCCTCACGAACACCTTCATCAACTCGTACCGCAAGAAGCAGCGCGAACCTCAGCGCAGTGCCGCCGAGGAGATCGAGGACTGGCAGCTGGCGCGCGCCGAGTCGCACATGTCGACAGGTCTGCGCTCCGCCGAGTCGCAGGCTCTCGACCACCTTCCGGACTCGGATGTGAAGTCCGCACTGCAGGCGATCCCTGAAGAGTTCCGCATCGCGGTTTATCTTGCGGATGTAGAGGGCTTTGCCTACAAGGAGATCGCGGACATCATGGGGACTCCCATCGGTACGGTGATGTCCCGACTGCACCGGGGCCGCCGCCAACTGCGCGGCATGCTGGAGGACTACGCCCGTGACCGCGGGCTCGTCCCGGCCGGTGCCGGAGAGTCGGACGATCGGAAAGGCTCGGGCTCATGAGCTGCGGAGAGCCGCACGAGACAGACTGCTCAGAGGTCCTCGATCATCTCTACGAGTTTCTCGACCATGAGATGCCCGACAGCGACTGCACCAAGTTCGAGGTGCACTTCGAGGAGTGCTCCCCGTGCCTGGAGAAATACGGCCTGGAGCAGGCTGTGAAGAAGCTGGTGAAGCGCTGCTGCGGTCACGACGACGTGCCGTCCGATCTGCGCTCCAAGGTGATGGGCCGGATCGACCTGATCCGCTCGGGGCAGGCCGTGCCGGATCAGGACGTGGTGGCCGAGGCCCAGCTGCCGACCGCCGCCAGCGAGTGACGGCCGACACGTGAGGGCCGGGGAGTGACGGGCGGCAGCCGCTGAGCGGCGGTACGGCCCGGACTTCCTTCCATCTTCCGTACGCGTGAGGGCGCGCCGCGACTGTCGCGGCGCGCCCTCACGCGTACCACCGGTACGGCGTACACATCACCCGAGCTCACCCGAACGTGCTAATCGAGCCCATCGGCTCTCGATCGCGCGCCCAACTCGCTAACCTGGCGCCTCCATTGAGCATCGTTGGGGGGCGGGTGGGGCGGGTGAGAGCCACACCGTTAGCGGCGCGCGCGCACATTCTGGCCGCCGTGGTCTGCGCCACGCTCTGTGCGATGCCCGCGCTTCGGCCCGGTGCGGGGATCGCGTGGGCCACCGTCGGGCTGCTCACGGCGCTCTATCTGGCGTGTGAGCTTCCCGGCCGCTGCCCCTTCTTCGGCAGCTCCGTGCCGATCAGTGCCGGATCGTTCTTCCCCTTGCTGCTCGCCGCCGCTTTCCTGCTGCCGCCCGCCGCCGCCGCACTGGTCGCGATCCCCGGCTCGCTTGTCGGCCGGGTGGAGCACGCGCCCGTGACGGCCCGTCGCATCTGGCGGGCGGCCCAGCTCGCCCTCACTGTGTGGGCGGCGTCGTGCGTCCACGGTCTGCTCGGCGGCAGCGCCACGCTCGGCGGACCGGGTCCCGAACGGCTGCCCGACTTTCCGTACGCCCTGCTGCCCGCCTGCGCCGCCGCACTGGCCTTCAGCCTCGTCCTGACCGCCCTCGACGGCTCGATCCTGGCCACGGCCGAACGGCTGCCGCTGCGACACGCCTGGAGCGGGCTCCTGCCGCGCTCGCTCGGACCGCACCTGGTGCACGGTCTCGCCGGGCTGATGATGGCCATGCTGTGGCGCAGCTCGTACGGACCCCTGTCCGCGCTCTTCGTCCTGCTGCCGATGTACATCTCCTGCTGGATCTTCTCCCAGTACCATCGCGAGCACGCCGCGCACCGCGCCACCATCAGGGCGCTGGTGCAGGCAGTCGACATCAAGGACACGTACACCCGCGGGCACAGCGAACGCGTCGGGCGGGCGTCCGTGCTGATCGCCAGGGAACTCGGCATGGCGGAGGACCGTCTCGAAGTGCTCCGCTTCGCCGGGATCCTGCACGACGTCGGCAAGCTGTGCGTCCCGACCCGGGTGCTGCGCAAGGACGGACCGCTCACCCCGGAGGAGCGGCGCGTCATCGAACTGCATCCGGAGTACGGGCACGAGATCGTCCGGGGCATCGGCTTCCTGGGCGAGGCGCGCGCGGCGATCCTGCACCACCACGAGCGGCTCGACGGCAGCGGCTACCCGTACGGGCTCAGCGGGCGGGAGATCCCCGAATTCGCGCGGGTCGTCGCGGTGGCCGACGCGTTCGACGCGATGACGTCGACACGGTCGTACCGGAGGGGGAGGCCGGTGCCGGCGGCGGTGGAGGAGCTGCAGCGGTGTGCGGGCACGCAGTTCGATCCGCAGATGGTGCGGGCGCTGGCGCGAGGCCTGGACCGGCACGGGTGGTCGACGGCGTCGACAGTGATGACGGCCGACGAGACGGTGCCGGTGCCGAGGAGGGGCGGGACCGGGGGACCGGGGGCCGGGGCCGTCCGGAGGCCGGTTCGTCCTCAGTCGCCGGACGGCTCTGATGTGGCTGCCGGCCGTGCGGTGTCTGCGGACGGGATCGATGGGGCAGCCGGCCGTACGGTGTCTGCGGACAGGCTCGGGTCGGCTCCCGGGGCGCAGTCGTCCGCGGACCGGGCCCGGTGAGTCGCGATCGGGGCCGGACGCAGCCGCCTCCCGCTGTCCTGGCCGTGCGTGGCGCCGCCGGTGTGCTCGCCGTCGCCGGGCTCGCCCACACCCTCTGGCACGGTCTCCACGAACCCGGGCACGCCCTCGCCTTCGGTGTGCTCATCACCGTCGGTGAGCTGGCCCGCTGGGGTGCCCTGCCCGGTGAGCGGGAGCCCGCGCCGCTCGGCGCCGCCGGAGCGCTCGCGTATGCGCTTCTCGGCCGCAGTGCAGGGGAGCCCACAAGCCACGGAGCCTTCCAGGTCATCGCTGTTCTCGTTGCAGCGCAGCTCGTCGCCGCCGTGCCCCATGTGGCGCGCGGCAGCGGGCCCACCGCCGATCAGGTGGTCCGGCGGATCGTCATCGTCTCCTTCGCCGCCGTGTGCTTCCAGCCGCTCCACAACTCCGGCCGGTCCGCCGCCTGGTTCGGCGACGGCCCGTACTTCGCGCTCTTCCTGCTCGTACTGCTCGGGCTCACCGCCCTGTGCGACGCGGTGCTCGGCGCCCTGCTGCTGAGGTCCGGTACCCCCTTCCCGTACGGGTCACTGCTCCGCGACGAGCTGCGCGCGCTGCTGGGCATCGGTTCGGCGGTCTGCGCGACCGGGGCGGTGATGGCCCTGGGGGTCGCTGTCGCCGGCCTGTGGGCGCTGCCCGTGCTCTGCGTACCGCTGCTGCTGACCCAGGTGTCGTTCCGCCGGTTCGTCGCCGTGCGTACCACCTACCGGCAGACCATCACCTCGCTCGCCCGGTCCACCGAGATCGCCGGCTACACGCCGCACGGGCACGCGCGCAGGGTGGCGATGCTCTGCACGGCCGTCGGCCGGGAGCTGGGGCTCTCCGGGGCCGAGCTGACCGTGCTGGAGTACGCGGCCCTGATGCACGACATCGGGCAGCTCTCCCTCGTCGATCCGGTGCCCGACGGGGCGACCGCCCCGCTGCCCGCCGCCGAGCAGCGCCGGATCGCGCTGCTGGGCGGGGCCGTCGTCCGGCAGACCGGGGTGGACACCGAGATCGCCGTCGTGGTGGAGCGCCAGGCCGACCCGTACCGCGAGCAGCCGCTGCCCGCCCGGATCGTCCGGGCTGTCAACGCATACGACGACTTCTGCGGGGAAGGTCTCAGCGGGCCGCTCGACGCACTGGAACAACTCAGGCTCGGGACCGGCCACGACTATCAGCCGGAGGTCGTGGAATCGCTCGCGCGCGTCCTGGCCCGAGGCGGTCTGACCCCTGTCCCGCCTGGGTAACCCATGGGTAATGAGCGGGCGTCCGGCTGGGCATGGTTGGATGCGAAGAAGACCGGAAAACGAGGGTGTCCGAGTCGGGACAGGCGGGAATCGTGAAGATCTTCGGGAAGGTACGGCATCGGCCCTCCGCCTCGTGGCGGCAGGCCACGGACCGCGCGTTCACGCTGATCGGCGACGGCCGGTACGAGGACGCGGGCGCACTGCTGACACGGGCGGCGGATCTGGAGCCCTGGCTCTCCGAGTCGTGGTTCAACCTGGCGCTGCTGCACAAGTTCCGGCACGACTGGGAACAGGCGAGGGCGGCCGGCCTACGGGCCGTGGCGCTGCTCGACAAGGAGTCCGGCGCCCCCGACTGGTGGAACGTCGGGATCGCCGCCACCGCACTGCAGGACTGGCCGCTGGCCCGTCGCGCCTGGCAGGCGTACGGCCTGAAGGTGCCCGGCGGCGGCCAGCACACCGCGGCGGCCAACAGTGAGCCTGCCGGCATGGAACTGGGCAGCGCGGCCGTACGGCTGTCGCCCGAGGGCGAGGCCGAGGTCGTCTGGGGCCGCAGGCTGGACCCGGCCCGGATGGAAGTGCTGTCGATCCCGCTGCCGTCCTCCGGGCGGCGCTGGGGCGAGGTCGTCCTGCACGACGGGGTGCCGCACGGCGAGCGGGTGACCGCGGCCGGCCCTTCG
This sequence comes from Streptomyces sp. NPDC005181, assembly GCF_040608395.1. Classification (NCBI taxonomy): domain Bacteria; kingdom Bacillati; phylum Actinomycetota; class Actinomycetes; order Kitasatosporales; family Streptomycetaceae; genus Streptomyces; species Streptomyces sp. NPDC005181. The sequence goes on along the minus strand of NZ_JBEXID010000006.1, from coordinate 86,735 downwards.
TACCCCGTGTTCGACGAGATCGAGCTGTGGGCGCCGTCCCCCGTCCCCACGTGGGTGGTGCTTCTCGAAGCCGCCACGGAGGCCGACCGGGACGCTCTCGAGCAGCTGGCGTCCGATGCCGGGTTCGCCGCCGAGGACTGGTCGTCGTCCGTACGGCTGCTCTGCCGGGCCTGTTCGGAGAGCCGGATGGAGAGCGACGAGGGCGACGGCGAGCACCTCGACCCCCACGACCACAGCGAGCCCGGCCATCCGGGCCCGCTGGGCCACCGGACCGCCGGTGAGCTGTGGGTGCCCGAGCGCGAGTGCGGGATAGCGGCGCCGGCGGGACTGGTCCGCGGACTGCTGGACGGCTGGGTGGCGGACAGCCCGGACAGCCGTGAGTGGCGGGATCTCGAAGAAGTCTGCTGAGCCGTGCGTCTGCGGCCCGGCCGTTAGGCTGTACGGGCATCGATTCGGGTTTTGAGGAAGGCGTACGGCGGACATGGCGCAGCAGGAGACGGACGAGCAGATCAGCGTCGACGACGAAGGATTCGTCGTGGACACCGAGGACTGCGAGGCGCGTGAGGCGGCGTACCGCGAGCGTGGGACCTCCCGGCCGATCACGGTCGTGGGCAACCCGGTGCTTCACAAGGAGTGCAAGGACGTCACCGAGTTCGGCGACGAGCTGGCCCAGCTGATCGACGACATGTTCGCCAGCCAGAAGACGGCGGAGGGCGTGGGCCTGGCCGCCAACCAGATCGGCGTGGACCGCAAGGTCTTCGTCTACGACTGCCCGGACGACGACGGGGTGCGGCACGTGGGCGTCGTCTGCAACCCGGTGCTGGACGAGCTGCCGCCCGAGGAGCGCGTCCTCGACGACTCCAACGAGGGCTGCCTCTCCGTCCCGACGGCGTACGCCTCGCTGGCCCGCCCGGACTACGCGGTGGTGCGCGGACAGGACGCCAAGGGCAACCCGATCAAGGTCCGCGGTGACGGTTACTTCGCGCGCTGCCTCCAGCACGAGACGGACCACCTGTACGGCTACCTGTACATCGACCGGCTCTCGAAGCGGGACCGCAAGGACGCGCTGAGGCAGATGGCGGAGAACACGCCGCGCTACGAGATCGTGCCGAACGACTGACGTCCCGGATTCCGTCGAGCGGGCCCGGTCTCCTCCTGCGAAGGGCGACGGAGACCGGGCCCGCTTGCCTTCCGGGATTCCGGAAGGTCGCCAACTGTCGTTTCTCTGCGCGTAGTTGACGCGCGTTGACTCGTCCGACAGGCTCTGCCCTCACGCCTTCGTCGCGGTAGGGAGCCCTCATGCTCAGACGTACGGGAAGACTCCTGCTCGGACTTGTCATGACCATGGCCTTAGTGTTGGGCGGGGCCGTGGCCACCGCCGGCACCGCCCAGGCCGACGGCTGCTACACCTGGACCCGCACCCTGTCCCCGGGCGCCACCGGCAACGATGTCGTCCAGCTCCAGATCCGGGTCGCCGGATACCCCGGCTACAACTCCGTACTCGCCGTCGACGGCTCGTACGGCTCCGTCACCACCGCTGCCGTCAAGCGCTTCCAGGCCGCCTACGGCCTGGCCGCCGACGGGATCGCGGGCCCGGCCACCCAGGCCAAGATCTACGAGCTCCAGGACAACGACTGCACGCCGATCCACTTCACGTACGCCGAACACAACACCTGCAACAGCACCTGGGCCGGTGGCGCCGTCGCGGCCGGCACCGCGAAGGCCAACGCCCTGAGCACGATGTGGAAGCTGGAGGCGCTGCGGCACGCCCTCGGTGACCAGTCCATCCGGGTCACCAGCGGCTTCCGCTCCACGGCCTGCAACAGCGCGGTCGGCGGTGCCTCGAACAGCCGCCATCTGTATGGCGACGCGGCCGACCTCGGGGCCGGGCCGCACGCCCTGTGCACCCTCGCCAAGGAAGCCCGCTACCACGGCTTCAACGGGATCCTCGGCCCCGGCTACCCGGACCACGGCGACCATGTCCATGTGAACCAGGGCCCCAGCCACTTCTGGTCGGCGCCCAACTGCGGTGTCTGACCGAGCACATGGAAGGGCCCCGCGCGCCGGCGATCAGGTGATCCGGCGGGCGGGGCCCCTTTCGGTGCGGCGTCGGGCGGATCGCACCGTCGGCCGGGCGGTCCCGGGCGGGTGGCGCCCTCAGCCAGGTTCCGTCAGGCGGCGCCCGCCGTCAGCCGGGTTGCGCCCGTCGTCTGGATCGCGGCGCCGTCCGACGCCCGCTCCGTCAGATGCAGCTGCGAGATCGCGTTGCGCAGCGTCAGCGCACCTGCCCCGGTGTCCAGCTGCCAGCGCTGCGTACGCGCCGTCGCCGAGCAGGTTCCGAGCGACAGCTCCGCCCCCACCTCCAGCGGCGCGCCCAGATACTTCTTGCCGCGTACCGCGTCCAGGCACTGGCCGTTCTCCGTGGACCGCACCGTGTAATACCCGTCGGCGGTCGCCGTCAGCGCCCAGGAAGCCGCGCTGTCCTCGACCAGGGACACGCCCGCGTCCGCCGCGGGGGCCAGCGCCTTCGCTCCCGCGGTCAGCCGGTACGCACCGTCGGCGAGCGGCGTGCGGTCGGTGTTCTCCCAGCCCGGCGCGTGACCGATCTTCCTGGCGAGCGCCTCGAAACCGGCATACGTCGGGCTCGGCTTCGGGCCGCCCCAGGTCGCCTGCGCCACGAAGCGCAGCGGCATGAAGGTCTTCGCCTCCACCTCGTTCTCCGTCTCGGCCGCCGCACTGTCCGGCCACAGGCTGATCTTCGCGCCGGTGAGGTTCGCCGCCCCCTGGGTGAGCGTCTGGCCCTCGAAACGCAACGGCGTCCAGTCGCTCTCGTACAGCTTCTGCGTCTGCATCGTGAAGCCGCCGCGTACCAGGTAGAGCGAGTAGGCGGAGTTCATCACCGGCCGGCCCTCGGCCAGCAGCGAGGACGGCTGCTGGATGGAACCACCGCCCAGCCAGTGCTCGACGGTGATGTCACGGTCCAGCGGGACGACGGCGTTCTTGCCGACGAGCCCGTCGTTCCAGATCCGCAGCGACCTGCCGTCCGCCTTCACATGCGCGTTGACCTGGTTGATGAAGTCGGTGAAGAGATCGTCGGGAGTGGCCGAGGCGCCGAACTTCGCGGTCGCCGCGGCCTGCAACTGCGGGTAGTCCGGGTAGGAGGAGCCGAGCATGTACTCGTCGGCGCCCATGTGCCAGTAGCGGCTGTCCCAGACCTTCAGTGCCTCGTCGACCATCGAGGTGTAGTACGCCGGCGCCTCGGGCCGGGAGATGTCGAGCCGGGGCGGGGAGGCGACGCCGTTTCGGTCCTTGAGCTGGAGCTCCGGGTGGTTCTCCAGGTAAGTGTCCATGTGGCCGGGGGAGTTGATCTCCGGTACGAGCTCGATGTGGTACTTCCTGGCCATCGCGGCCAGCGTGCGGACCTGCGGCTTGGTGTAGTAGCCCCAGAACGCCGAAGCCGGGTCGGTGTCGCTCTTGACCTTCGCCTCGATCCACAGCTGGTTGAGCTTCTGCGACGCCATGTCCTTCATCAGCCGCTCGAACCACTGTGTCGATATGTTGATGTAGCAGGCGCAGACCCCGACTCCGCGCTCGCGGTACGCGGGTACATCGGTCGCCGAACCCCGTGCGGCGCGGCCGTCGTCGTTCAGCAGCTGGAGGATGGTCCGGGTGCCGTAGAACACACCGGTGGAGGTCGCGGCGGTGACAGTGACGCGGTCGCCGACGGTGAGCCGGTAGCCCTCCGCGCCCAGCACACCCTTCTGGGACGGGTTCTGACGCAGCACGATGTCCCCGGAACGGGCCGCGTGGCCCCGTGACACCGACGCCTTGCCGTTCAGCTCACCGGCGAAGCGGCCCGCGTCGGCGGCCGTACGACTGTCCCGCACCCCGTCCAGCACGATCCTGGCCCGGTCGGTGAGTGTGAACTCGCCCTGGCCGTCGTGCCATTCACGGAGCGTGGGCAGCACCTCGGGTGGGGTCGCAGCGGCCGAGCCGCCCTCGGCCGACGCGCTCTGCCAGGGCAGCAGCGCGGCGGCGAGCGCCGTCACCACCGCTCCGATGGTCCTTCGTCCTGCCATCCGCATGTCCATGCACCAGACCCTTGTGGCAAGCGGGGCCCGTAGTCCATGGACTGATGCGGGAAATGGTTGGATGAATGATCGGAGGTCGGATCTGATGTGGATCAGGCAACCTCGGAGAGGGGCGCCGGGCCGCGGAACGTGCGCCGGTAGGCATTCGGAGTGGTACCAAGGGATTTGACGAACTGGTGGCGCAGTGCGGCCGCATTCCCGAAACCGGTCCGGTCGGCGATCACGTCCATTGTTTCATCGGAGGTCTCCAGCAAGTGCTGTGCCAGCAGGACCCGCTGCCGCAGTAGCCAGCGATACGGGGTGGTGCCGGTCTCCTGCTGGAACCGGCGCGCGAAGGTACGCGGGGACATGTGCGCCTGGGCGGCGAGCTGTTCGACGGTCGTCTCCCGGTCGAGATGACGTTCCATCCAGGCGAGCGTCCCGCCGACCGTGTCGCACGCGGTGCGCGGCAGCGGGCGCTGAATGTACTGCGCCTGGCCGCCGTCACGGTGCGGCGGCACCACCATGCGGCGGGCGATGGCGTTGGCGACATCGGGGCCGTGTGCCTGACGGACCAGATGCAGACAGGCGTCGATCCCGGCGGCGGTGCCCGCCGAGGTGATGACCGACCCCTCGTCCACGTACAGCACATCGGGCTCGACGACGGCCCGCGGGAAGCGCCGGGCCAGTTCGGTGGCGTGGCGCCAGTGGGTGGTGCAGCGGCGGCCGTCCAGCAGCCCGGCCGCGCCGAGGACGTACGCACCGGAGCAGACGCTCAGCACGCGGGCGCCGCGCTCCACCGCCCGGCGCAGGGCGTCCAGGACCTCCTGGGGATACTCCCGGTTCATGAAGTGGCTGCCGGCCGGTACGGCGACGAGGTCGGCCTCCTCCAGCCGGTCGAGACCGTGAGGTGTGCTGATGGTGAATCCGGCATGCGTCTGCAGCACCGGGCCTTCCGCGGAGACCACCGCGAAATCGTGGACCGGCAGACCCTCGTCGCTGCGGTCGAGGCCGAACACCTCGCACAGCACGCCGAGTTCGAACGGGTGGACCTCGTCCAGCAGGAGAGCGGCGACATTCTTCAGCATGAAGCCAGTGTGGCAGTAATTCGATGCTGTGTGGCAGTCCTGCCACTGCCGGATTCCGTCCGCAAGGACGAGAGTAGAGACATGAACACATTCCTGAACTACCTGTCCATAGCCACTGTTTTCGCACTTTTCCTGGTGCCGACTCTGGTCGGCGTCGCTCGCGACCGCCGCATCGACCGCCAGCTCCGCGAGGCGGAACGGCAACGACGGGCCGAATTCCCGGAAACGGCGGGCGCCGCCCGGCCGGTGAAGGCCGAACGGCGCCCGTGGTACGGAGCCCTGCAGGATCAGAAGTCGTCGTCGAAGGCGACCGAGCCCTCCACCGCCACCTGGTAGGCGGACGGACGGCGCTCGAAGAAGTTCGTCAGCTCCTGAACACCCTGCAACTCCATGAACGAGAACGGGTTCTCGGAGCCGTAGACCGCCGGGAAGCCGAGCCGGGTGAGCCGCTGGTCGGCGACGCACTGCAGGTACTCGCGCATCGACTCGGTGTTCATGCCCGGCAGGCCGTCGCCGCACAGGTCACTGCCGAACTGCAGCTCCGCGTCGACGGCCTCCTTCAGCATGTCGGTGACCTGCTGCTGGAGCTCGTCGTCGAAGAGGTCGGGCTCCTCCTTGCGGACGGTGTCCACGACCTCGAACGCGAAGTTCATGTGCATCGTCTCGTCCCGGAAGACCCAGTTGGTCCCCGTGGCGAGACCGTGCAGCAGACCGCGCGAGCGGAACCAGTAGACGTACGCGAACGCGCCGTAGAAGAACAGCCCCTCGATGCAGGCCGCGAAGCAGATCAGGTTCAGCAGGAAGCGACGGCGGTCGGCCTTCGTCTCCAGCCGCTCGATCTTCTCCACCGAGTCCATCCACTTGAAGCAGAACTGCGCCTTCTCGCGGATGGAAGGGATCTCCTCGACCGCGTCGAACGCGGCTGCGCGGTCGTCCGGGTCGGGCAGGTATGTGTCGAGCAGCGTCAGATAGAACTGGACGTGCACGGCCTCCTCGAAGAGCTGCCGCGACAGATACAGCCGCGCCTCGGGGGAGTTGATGTGCTTGTACAGCGTCAGCACGAGGTTGTTCGAGACGATCGAGTCTCCGGTCGCGAAGAACGCGACGAGCCGGCCGATCATGTGCTGCTCGCCGGGCGACAGCTTGGCGAGATCGGCCACGTCGGAGTGGAGGTCGACCTCCTCGACCGTCCAGGTGTTCTTGATCGCGTCGCGGTAGCGCTCGTAGAAGTCCGGGTAGCGCATGGGGCGCAGAGTCAGCTCGAAGCCGGGGTCGAGCAGGTTCTTCTCGGTGGAGCTCATTACTGACAGGCCTCGCAGGACTCGGGGTTTTCGAGGGAGCAGGCGATCGCGTCCGCGTCGGGGCCCGATGGCTGCTGTACGGGAATGGGGGCGGCGGCCGCGGCCTGGCCGGATGCCGCGCGGGCGATCCGGGTCGCCGGGCGCGAGCGCAGGTAGTACGTCGTCTTCAGCCCCTGCTTCCAGGCGTACGCGTACATCGAGGAGAGCTTGCCGATCGTCGGCGTCTCCAGGAACAGGTTCAGCGACTGGCTCTGGTCGAGGAACGGCGTACGCGCCGCCGCCATGTCGATCAGTCCGCGCTGCGGGATCTCCCACGCCGTGCGGTACAACGCCCGTACGTCCTCCGGGATCCAGGCGAACCCCTGCACCGAGCCGCTCGCCTCGCGCAGCGCCTCACGGGTCCGCGCGTCCCACACACCGAGCTTCTTCAGCTCGTCCACCAGATATCCGTTGACCTGGAGGAACTCACCGCTGAGCGTCTCGCGCTTGAAGAGGTTGGAGACCTGCGGCTCGATGCACTCGTACACCCCGGCGATCGAGGCGATCGTGGCGGTCGGCGCGATGGCCAGCAGCAGCGAGTTGCGCATACCGTTCTTCGCGATCCGGGCACGCAACGCGTCCCAGCGCTCCGGCCAGGTCAGCTCGGTGGCGTAGTGGTCGGGGTGCAGCACACCGCGGGCGGCGCGCGTCTCGGACCAGGCGGGCAGCGGACCGGACCGCTCGGCGAGGTCGCAGGACGCCTCGTACGCGGCGAGCATGATCCGCTCGGAGATCTTTGTGGAAAGCGCGCGGGCCTCGGGGGAGTCGAACTGCAGCCGCAGCTGGAAGAAGACGTCCTGGAGCCCCATCGCGCCCAGACCCACCGGGCGCCAGCGGGCGTTGGACCGGCCGGCCTGCTCGGTCGGGTAGAAGTTGATGTCGACGACCCGGTCGAGGAACGTCACGGCGGTACGGACGGTGGAGTCCAGCCGCTCCCAGTCGATCTCCCCGTCGGCCACGAACGCCCCGAGGTTGACCGAACCGAGGTTGCAGACGGCCGTCTCGCCGTCGTCGGTGACTTCGAGGATCTCGGTGCACAGGTTCGACGAGTGGACCACCCGGCCCGGCTCGGCGGTCTGGTTCGCGGTCCGGTTGGAGGCGTCCTTGAACGTCATCCAGCCCTGGCCGGTCTGCGCGAGGGTCCGCATCATCCGGCCGTACAGCTCGCGCGCCGGCATCGACTTGCGGGCCAGGCCCTTGGCCTCGGCGGCCCGGTACGCGGCGTCGAACTCGTCGCCCCATAGATCGACCAGCTCGGGCACGTCGGCGGGCGAGAACAGCGACCAGTCGCCGTCCGCGTCGACCCGGCGCATGAACTCGTCCGGGATCCAGTGCGCCAGGTTGAGGTTGTGCGTACGCCGCTGGTCCTCACCCGTGTTGTCGCGCAGCTCCAGGAACTCCTCGATGTCCGCGTGCCACGTCTCCAGGTAGACGGCGGCGGCGCCCTTGCGGCGGCCGCCCTGGTTTACGGCGGCGACCGAGGCGTCGAGCGTCTTCAGGAACGGCACGATGCCGTTGGAGTGCCCGTTGGTGCCGCGGATCAGCGAACCACGGGCGCGGATCCGGGAGTACGAGAGGCCGATACCGCCTGCGTGCTTGGAGAGCCGCGCCACCTGGTGGTAGCGGTCGTAGATCGAGTCGAGCTCGTCCAGCGGCGAATCCAGCAGATAGCAGGATGACATCTGCGGGTGCCGGGTGCCGGAGTTGAAGAGCGTGGGGGAGGAGGGTAGGTAGTCGAGGCGGCTCATCAGGCGGTACAGCGAGGCGACCTCGTCCAGCGCGCGCGCCGAGTCGTCCTCGGCGAGACCGGCCGCGACGCGCAGCATGAAGTGCTGCGGCGTCTCGATGACCTGACGGGTGTGCGGGTGGCGCAGCAGATAGCGGCTGTGCAGCGTCCGCAGCCCGAAGTAGCCGAACCGGTCGTCGGCGCCGTCGGCGAGCGACTGCTCGACCAGCGTGTCGAGCCGGGCCGCGTGGAGCGCCACGAACGAGGCCGTACGGTCCGCGATCAGACCCTCGCGGTGACCGACGGCGACCGAGGCGGAGAAGGACACCGCGCCCTGACCGGCCGCCTCGTCCGCGACGGCGCGGGTGAGGAGGCGGGCGGCGAGCCGGGAGTACGCGGGGTCCTCGGAGATCAGACCCGCGGCGGCCTCGGTGGCCAGCGAACGCAACTCTGCTTCGTCCGACCGGGCGTTGCGGCCGCGCAGCGCGGCGGCGGCGACGCGACCGGGGTCGGTGTCGGGCAGATCGACGGTGAGGTCGGTCAGGGTCCGCAGCAGTGCGGTCCCGGGGCCGTCGTTCGTGGTTCCCGTGGACTCGGCGACTGAAGCCGGATCGGCTGGCGCGATGGTCATGTGGTGCTCTCCCTCGCTCGGCTCGGGGCCGGGCGGGGAGCGGGGGCAGCCGGGCAGAGGCGTGCCCAGGAGAGGGCAGCACTCCGTGCGGCGTCCACCGGCCCATCCGCGAGGCCCGGACGTCTGGGCGTCCGGATCGGTCGAGCCGGACGCGCTGTCGGCAGGTCCTCGGACTTACAGGGTGCGCAAAAGTACACCGAACACACCGTTGCGGGACAGTTCCGGATTCGCACCGGATTTCCCTGCGGCGACAGCGAGCACGAGCATACATGTGGGGGCCGCCCGATGAGGCGGCCCCCATATGTTGTGTCGTGTGCGGTTTACAGGGTCAGGCTGTACGTGAGCAGCGGAAGGCCCGGAATGGGCTCCCAGTCGCGCTCCGGAGTCCGGACGAAGCCCAGGCGGCGGTAGATCCGGTGGGCCACGAGCATGGTCGGCGTCGTCGACAGGAGGAGCCGCGTGACGCCCTCCGTGCTGCGTGCCCGGTCGATACAGGCCTGTACGAGGGCCTCGCCCGCCCCGAGGCCGCGCGCCTCCCGCGCGACGGCGAGCATCCGGAATTCGGCCTCGTCGGGGCCGGCGATGTCGGCCCACGGGTTGCCGGGCGGGGCGTAGGTCACGCCGCCCAGCACCCGGCCGTCGGTGCCGACCGCGACGAGCACGTCGGCCTCGACGGCGCGGCGTGGCACGTCGCGGAGTTGTTCGAGATACGGGTCGTCGGCGCCGAAGTCGAGCAGGCCGTCGTCGAGGTACGCGTGTGCGGTGATCTCGCCGAGGGCGTGGTGTTCGGTGGGGTCGACGGGCCTGATCGATAGGTCCATGGCGGAAGTGTGCCGTACGGAGGTGGGGCGGTGGGTGCCCGGGTGCGCCCGGGGTGCCGCTCTGTCCTCGATCGCCGGACGGGCTCGGTGTTGCTGATGTGGCCCGCCCGGCGTGGGCCGGGCGGGCCACATTTTCTGGCCGGTGCAGCAGGCCTAGTTGGCGGACGGGCTCGCGTCGGAGGCCGTGGTGGGCTGCGACCTGGCGGACGGGAGCTCCACCTGGACGGCCGGGTCGCCGGCGTCCGCCGTGTAGTCGGCCGGTGACGTCTCGTCGATTCCGGCCGGGGCCTTCAGCGCGTTCAGGACGAACGTCAGCACCACCGTCACCACGGCGTTCAGTACGAACGCCGTCAGGCCGATGTAGCCGATCTCGCCGATCCCCGGGATCTCCTTCGAGGAGCCGCCGAAGTGGGCCTGGGTCGGGCTCGCCACCCCGTACGCGGCGAGCGTGCCGTACGCCATGCCGACCGCCCAGCCGGCGAGCAGCGCCCAGCGGTGGAACCACCGGGTGAACAGGCCGCCGACCAGGGCCGGGAACGTCTGCAGGATCCAGATCCCGCCCAGCAGCTGGAAGTTGATCGCGACCGTCTTGTCCATCGTGAGGACGAAGACGAGCGCGCCGACCTTCACCAGCAGCGACACCAGCTTGGAGACCTTCGTCTCCTGGGCCGGGGTCGCGTCGGGCTTGAGGAAGTCCTTGTAGATGTTCCGGGTGAAGAGGTTCGCCGCGGCGATCGACATGATCGCGGCGGGCACCAGCGCGCCGATCCCGATCGCGGCGAACGCGACCCCGGCGAACCAGTCGGGGAACATGTTCTCGAACAGCTGCGGGATCGCCAGCTGTCCGTTCTGCACCTTGACTCCGGCGGCGATCGCCATGAAGCCGAGCAGGGCCAGCAGGCCCAGCATCAGCGAGTACAGCGGCAGGATCGTGGTGTTGCGCCGGATCACGTCACGGCTGCGGCTGGAGAGCGTCGCCGTGATGGAGTGCGGGTACATGAAGAGCGCGAGCGCCGAACCCAGGGCCAGGGTGGCGTAGCCCCATTGGCCCGGATCGGCCGGCGCGAGGGCGCCGCGCGGCTTGCCGGTTGCGGGGTTGGTCTGCGAGAACGCCTCGCCGGCCTTGGCGAAGATGTCGTCGAAGCCGCCCAGCTTGATCGGGATGTAGATGATCGCCACCACGATGACCAGGTAGATCAGCCCGTCCTTGACGAACGCGATCAGTGCGGGGGCGCGCAGCCCGGAGGAGTACGTGTACGCGGCGAGCACCGCGAACGCGATCAGCAGCGGCAGGTCCTTGATGAACCAGTGCGTGTTCTCGCCGCCGCCGACGCCCATCACGTCCAGCACCGCCTGGATGCCGACGAGCTGGAGCGCGATGTACGGCATCGTGGCGAGGATGCCGGTGACGGCGACCGCCAGCGAGAGCCCCTTCGATCCGAAGCGGCCGCGGACGAAGTCCGAGGTGGTGACGTACCCGTGCTTGTGCGACACCGACCACAACCGCGGCAGGAAGGTGAAGATCAGCGGGTACACGAGGATGGTGTACGGGACCGCGAAGAAGCCGGCCGCGCCGGCCGCGTAGATAGCGGCGGGGACGGCGACGAAGGTGTACGCGGTGTACAGGTCGCCGCCGAGCAGGAACCAGGTGACCCAGGTGCCGAACGACCGTCCGCCCAGCCCCCATTCGTCGAGGCTGGCCTCGTTCTCGGCCTTGCGCCAGCGCGCGGCCATGAAGCCGATGACCGTGACGGCCAGGAAGAAGAAGATGAAGACGCCGAGCGCGACGCCGTTCACGCCGTCCTTCATGCGGAAGCACCCCCCTTGCGGGAGCGCTGGTCACGCTGCCACAGCGTGTACGCGACCATCGTGAGCGCGGTGGAAATCAGCACCCAGAGCATCTGGTACCAGTAGAAGAACGGAATGCCGATGAAGGCCGGGTCCACCTTCGCGTACGAACTCACCCAGAGCATCGCCACGAACGGCGCGATGAGGCAGAGGGCGATGACTACCCTCATAGGTGTGACCGTTGGTGGTTTCGTATCTGTTTCTTCTGGCATATGGCGACTCCGTCCCCTCGCTGACCACCTGTTGTAATGCGCATGAAATCTAGGGGAGAGTTCCGGCCAGCGTCACCCCCTGTCCGTATTTCGGTCCTGCAACGGTGTGGCGGGGCCGGGGAAGAGGATGCTGTCCGGGGGGCCGACTCCTGATACTCCGTCCCTGTTCGGGCAGTCGGCCGTTCGGTAGCCGGCCGGCCAGGAGCCGGGTCCCGCCGTCTCAGTCGGTCGGCCGCTTCAGACGCGCCACGAACTTGTAACGGTCGCCGCGGTACACCGACCGCACCCACTCCACCGGTTCGCCGTGTCCGTCCAGGGAGTGGCGGGAAAGCATCAGCATCGGCAGGCCCACGTCCGTACCGAGGAGTCCGGCCTCGCGCGGGGTGGCGAGTGAGGTCTCGATGGTCTCCTCGGCCTCGGCCAGCCGTACGTCGTACACCTCGGCCAGTGCCGTGTACAGCGAGGTGTACTTCACCAGTGAACGGCGCAGTGCGGGGAAGCGTTTGGCCGACAGATGCGTGGTCTCGATCGCCATCGGCTCGCCGCTGGCCAGGCGCAGCCGCTCGATCCGCAGCACCCGGCCGCCGGTGGTGATGTCGAGCAGCCCGGCGAGAGTGTCGTCGGCCGTGACGTAGCCGATGTCCAGCAGCTGCGAGGTCGGCTCCAGCCCCTGGGCGCGCATGTCCTCGGTGTACGAGGTCAGTTGCAGGGCCTGGGAGACCTTCGGCTTGGCCACGAACGTGCCCTTGCCCTGGATGCGTTCCAGCCGGCCCTCGACCACCAGCTCCTGGAGTGCCTGGCGCACGGTGGTGCGCGAGGTGTCGAACTCGGCGGCCAGGGTCCGCTCCGGCGGCACGGGGGTGCCGGGCGGCATGGTGTCCGTCATGTCGAGGAGATGGCGCTTGAGACGGTAGTACTTCGGCACGCGGGCGGTACGCGTGGCCGCGCCGGTTCCCGTGCCCGTCTCGTTCTCCGAACTGCCCCCGTCGGCACCCATCGCCCGCCTTCCCGACTGCTGCGCTGCTGCCGTCACCGGCTCCTCCATCTGTCGCGGCTCACATGGTGGCACGGTCCGGTCACGGCTCGTCGCCCTCCCTCAGGTGTCGGTCCTATAACGGACGCGAGTGCACTTCTTATACACCCTTGACACCCCTAAAGGTCTAGGCCAAGCTCCCGGTACTGGTCTAAACCATTAAAGACCAGGTCCCAGCCCCACGGGCAGTACCCGTCGTATGCGGTTGTGCGACGGACGGCGATCTCGGGTGGTGGGGGGAATTCTCTTGCATCCCTGAGGAGGGTGTCGTGAAGCGCGGACTCATCGCGGCCATTGGTGTCGTAGCTCTCATGGCCGGTGCCACTGCCTGTGGCTCGGACGACGGCAAGGGCGACAGTGGCAAGAAGACCGGCCCCGACAGCTACAAGGGCCAGACGCTGACCGTCTGGGCCATGGACGGCTCCACGCCTCCCGGCTGGACCAAGGACCTGACCGCGGCCTTCAAGAAGAAGACCGGCGCCACGCTGAAGTTCCAGACCCAGAAGTGGGACGGCATTCAGCAGAAGATCACGACGGCCCTCTCCGAGTCGACCCCGCCGGACGTCATCGAGGTCGGCAACACCCAGACCCCGGCGTACGCGGCCACCGGCGGCCTCGCCGACCTGAGCGGCCTCAAGCAGGAGATCGGCGGCGATTGGGTCGACGCGCTCAACAAGTCCTCGGTCTTCAACGGCAAGCAGTACGCCGCCCCGTGGTACTTCGCCAACCGTGTCGTCATCTACAACAAGAAGGTCTGGGCCGACGCCGGCATCAAGGACACCCCGAAGACGCGCGACGAGTTCTTCAAGGACCTCGACGCCATCAAGAAGAAGGGCAAGGCCGAGCCGATCTACTTGCCCGGCCAGAACTGGTACTTCTTCGACGGCCTGACCATCGGTCAGGGTGCGGACCTCGTGAAGAAGGAAGGCGACAAGTACGTCTCCAACCTCTCCGACCCCAAGGTCGCCGCGGCCATGGAGCTCTACAAGAAGTACCAGTCCTACTCCAAGGCCCCCAAGGACAAGGACGAGGCCACCCCGCAGCAGGCCGAGGTCTTCGCCAAGGGCAACGTCGGTGCCTTCGTCGGCATGGGCTGGGAGGCCGGCACGGCCATCGCGGCCAACAAGAAGATCGAGGGCGACATCGGCTACTTCACCATCCCGGGTGAGACCGCCGACAAGCCCGAGGGCGTCTTCCTCGGTGGCTCCAACTTCGCGGTCGCCGCGGGCAGCAAGAAGCAGGACCTCGCCAAGGAGTTCCTGAAGCTCGCCCTGTCCGACCAGTTCGAGGGCCAGCTGGCCAAGGAGAACGGCGTCATCCCGAACAAGGAGTCGCTCAACTCCAACCTGATCGGCAACGGCGCCGCCGAGGCCGCGGCCCCGGCCGCCGCCGGTGGTGGCACCACCCCGCTCATCCCCGAGTGGGCCGCTGTCGAGAACGCGCCGAACCCGATCAAGAGCTACATGACCGCGGTTCTGAACGGCAAGTCCCCGGCCGACGCCGCCAAGGCGGTCGAGGCGGAGATCAACAAGCGTCTCTCGCAGACGAGCTGACCGCACGCGCCGGGGGGCGGGCGACGACCGCCCCCCGGCGCTCCCGCGTGACTCGACCGTACGGCCCAAGAAGAGATGGCGAGCATGTCAGTGCAGACCGAACAAGTGGACTCGGTCCCGGCAGCCGGTGTCCGCAAGGATGACGCGCCTCCCGGCGGCCCCGCCGCATCGAGCAAGAAGCGGGTCGGTGGCTCGGCCCCGTATCTGCTCCTCCTGCCCGCACTGCTCGCCACAGCGGTGCTCCTGGGCTACCCGCTGGTCAAGAACGGCATGCTGTCGTTCCAGAACCTCAACCCGCGCCAGCTGATCCTCCATCTGACCGAGTGGAACGGCTTCGACAACTACACCGAGGTCCTCGGCAGTTCGGACTTCTGGAAGGTCGTCGAGCGTTCGGTCTTCTTCACTGCGGCCAACGTCGTCCTGATCATGGTGCTCGGGACCCTGGTCGGCCTGCTGCTCGCGCGCCTGGGCCAGAAGATGCGGCTGCTGCTCATGCTGGGCCTCGTGCTCGCCTGGGCGATGCCGATCATCGCCGCGACCACGGTCTACCAGTGGCTGTTCGCCCAGCGCTTCGGCGTCGTCAACTATGTGCTCGACAGCCTCGGCTGGCACTCGATGGCCGACTACAACTGGACGAGCACCCAGTTCTCCACCTTCTCGCTGGTCACCCTGGTGATCGTCTGGCAGTCCATCCCGTTCGTGGCGATCAACCTGTACGCCGCGTCGACGACGATCCCCAAGGAACTGTACGAGGCCGCGTCGCTCGACGGTGCCGGAAGCTGGAAGAGCTTCACGTCGGTGACGTTCCCGTTCCTCAAGCCGTTCCTGCTGGCCACCACGTTCCTCGAAGTCATCTGGGTCTTCAAGTCCTTCGCCCAGCTCTTCGCGATCAACGGTGGCGGCCCGGACCGGCTCACCGAGACCCTGCCCGTCTACGCCTTCGTCGAAGGTGTCGGCAACCAGCACTTCGGCATGGGGTCGGCCATCTCGTTCCTGACGATCATCGTCCTGCTGGCGATGACCGGCTACTACCTGCGCACCGTACTCAAGCACGAGGAGGACGAGCTGTGAGGCGCTCACTGTTCGGCCGGATCTGGCCCAACGCGACAGCAGTCGTCCTCTTCATAGGCTTCGCCTTTCCCGTCTACTGGATGTTCAGCACGGCCTTCAAGCCGACCGGCGACATCATCACCGACACCCCGGTGTGGTTCCCCACCGACATCACCTTCGACCACTTCCAGAAGGCCGTCGCGGCGGACCACTTCTGGACCCTGGTCCGCAACTCGTTCACCGTCACCGTGCTCTCCGTGGTCGCCTCGCTGGTGATCGCGCTGCTGGCGTCCTTCGCAATGGCGCGCATGCGCTTCAAGGGCCGGCGCGGCATCCTGCTGACCTTCATGATCGCGCAGATGGCACCGTGGGAAGTCATGGTCATCGCGATCTACATGCTGGTCCGCGACGCGGACATGCTGAACAGCCTGTTCCCGCTGACGGTCTTCTACATGATGATGGTCCTGCCCTTCACCATCCTGACGCTGCGCGGCTATGTCGCCGCGGTGCCCAAGGAGCTGGAGGAGTCCGCGATGGTCGACGGCTGCACCCGCCCGCAGGCCTTCATGAAGGTGATCCTGCCGCTGCTCGGCCCCGGTCTGATGGCGACCTCGCTCTTCGGCTTCATCACCGCCTGGAACGAATTCCCGCTCGTCCTCATCCTCAACAAGGACATCGAGTCGCAGACCCTGCCGCTCTGGCTCTCCCAGTTCCAGACCGCGTTCGGCGACGACTGGGGGGCGACCATGGCCGCCTCCTCGCTCTTCGCCGTGCCGATCCTGATCCTCTTCATCTACTTGCAGCGCAAGGCCGTCAGCGGTCTTACCGACGGCGCCGTGAAGGGATAACGCCGCCCCATGACCACGTTCACCTCCGCCACGGACACCGTCACGCGCGACGCCCTCGCCGTCCTGCAGCCCGGGTTCACCGGCACCACCGCCCCCGACTGGCTGCTGCGCCGCGTCGGTGAAGGCCTCGCCTCCGTCGGCCTGTTCGGCCGCAACATCGAGACGCCGCAGCAGCTCGCCGCGCTCACCGCCCAGCTCAGGGCCGAGCGGGACGACGTGCTCGTCGCGATCGACGAGGAGGGCGGTGACGTCACCCGACTGGAGGTGCGTCATGGCTCGTCCTTCCCCGGCAACCTCGCCCTCGGCGCCGTCGACGACCCCGGGCTGACCCGCGCGGTCGCCCAGGAGCTCGGCCGCCGGCTCGCCGAGTGCGGCGTCAACCTCAACTGGGCGCCGTCCGCCGACGTCAACTCGAACCCGGGCAACCCGGTCATCGGCGTACGGTCCTTCGGCGCCGACCCGCACCTCGTCGCCCGGCACACCGCCGCGTACATCGAGGGACTCCAGGCCGCCGGGGTCGCCGCCTGCACCAAGCACTTCCCGGGACACGGCGACACCGCCGTCGACTCGCACCACGCGCTGCCCCGCATCGACGTGGACCTCGACACCCTGTACGCCCGTGAACTGGTGCCTTTCCGGGCGGCGATCGCAGCGGGTTCCAAATCGGTGATGAGCGCGCATATCCTGCTGCCCGCGCTCGACCCGGACCGCCCGGCAACCCTGAGTCCGCAGATCCTCACGGGTCTGCTGCGCAAGGAGCTGGGCTACGACGGCCTGATCGTCACCGACGGCATGGAGATGCAGGCCATCTCCGCGACGTACGGAATCGAGCGCGGCTCCGTCCTCGCGATCGCCGCGGGCGCCGACGCGATCTGTGTCGGCGGCGGGCTGGAGGACGAGGCCACCGTGCTGCGGCTGCGCGACGCGCTGGTCGCGGCGGTACGGACCGGCGAACTGCCCGAGGAGCGGCTGGCCGACGCGGCGACACGGGTACGTGCCCTCGCGTCCTGGACGCAGCGGGTCCGGGGGGCTGTCCCGGAGCCGGGCGCGGCAACGCAGGAGGGGACCGCGCCCGGCACCGGTATCGCGTCCGACATCGGCCTCGTCGCCGCCCGC
Source organism: Streptomyces sp. NPDC005181 (assembly GCF_040608395.1). NCBI lineage: Bacteria > Bacillati > Actinomycetota > Actinomycetes > Kitasatosporales > Streptomycetaceae > Streptomyces > Streptomyces sp. NPDC005181. Next base: position 69,399 of record NZ_JBEXID010000006.1, on the reverse strand, counting down.
CGCGCGCTGCAGCTGACCGGCACCGCCGAACCGCTCACCGAGCCGGCGTACGTGGCCGCGTTCACCCCCGTCGCGAACATAGCGGTCGGTGACGAGACCCCGTGGGGCGTGGCGGCCGAGCTGGCGCGGGTCCTGCCCGGCACCGCGACCGACACGTACAGCGGTGAGACCGAGGAACCGGCGGCCGCGGTGATGCGGGCCGCGGGGGAGCGGCGCATCGTCGCAGTCGTCCGTGACGCCCACCGGCACGCGTGGATGAGCCAGGCACTCACCACGCTGCTGGCGGAGCGTCCCGACACGGTGGTGGTCGAGATGGGTGTACCGCAGGCGGAGCCGAGGGGAGCGCTGTACATCGTGACCCACGGAGCAGCACGTGTCTGCGGAGTGGCAGCAGCAGAAGCCATCACGGGAACACCCCACTCGACCGCGTGCGGCGACTGAGCCGAACCCGTCCGGCGTTCGAGCAACACGGAAGGGCCGGGACACCGCCATGGTGCCCCGGCCCTTCCGTGTCCGGAGAGCTAGATCCCCTGCCACCCCGGCTTCGCCGCATACGTGGCCCGGAAGTAGTCCGCCAGCTTCAGCTTCGACGCCGCCGCCTCGTCCACCACCACCGTCGCATGCGGATGCAGCTGCAGCGCCGACGCCGGTACGAACGCTGCCACGGGCCCCTCGACCGTCTGCGCCACCGCCTCCGCCTTGCCCTCGCCCGTGGCCAGCAGGATCGGGTGGCGGGACTCCAGGATGGTGCCGATGCCCTGGGTGATGACGTGGTGCGGCACCTGGCTGATGTCGTTGTCGAAGAAGCGCGCGTTGTCGATCCGGGTCTGCTCGGTCAGCGTCTTGATCCGGGTGCGGGACGCGAGCGAGGAGCACGGCTCGTTGAAGCCGATGTGACCGTCGGTGCCGATGCCGAGCAGCTGCAGGTCCACCCCGCCGGCCGCGGCGAGCGCCTTGTCGTACGCCTCGCAGGCGGCCTGCACGTCGTCGGCGGTTCCGTCGGGGCCCATGAAGGACGCCTCGGACAGGCCGAGCGGTTCGACGACCTCGCGCAGCACCACCGAGCGGTACGACTCGGGGTGGCCGGCCGGCAGTCCGACGTACTCGTCGAGCTGGCAGATGCGGGCGCGCGAGGCGTCCACCTGGCCGGAGCGGACCTTGGCGGTCAGCGCCTGGTAGATGGGCAGCGGGGTCGATCCGGTGGCAACGCCGAGAAGTGCGTCGGGCTTGCGGCTGAGCAGGGCGCCGATGGCCCCCGCGATGAGTTCGCCGCCTGCCTTGGCGTCCGGGACGATGACAACTTCCACGCGGGGCCTGCCGATCTGAGGAGATGATGACATGTGGTATAGACCAATCGAGACCTAATCTAGCAGAGCCGGACCACCCTGCGGTGACGTCCGGATGCCGTTCGTGCGCTGTCCGGCCGCGGCCCGCTGGCGGCCCCCGGCTTCCCCGTGGTCGACTTGGCCGGACCGCCGCTCCGGACGCACCGAGACACCTCTGGGAGGCACCCGACATGTCCGCCACGTTTCCGGCCGAAGAGGGCGAGTGGCCGGGCCGCATCATGTCCGGCGAGATGGCCGAGCAGCCCGGGGTGCTGCGCCGCATCCTCGACCGGGGCGCCCCGGAGATCCGGGCGGTGGCCACTGAGATCGCGGCGAAGAACCCGCGCTTCGTCCTTCTCACCGCCCGCGGTACGTCGGACAACGCGGCGCTCTACGCCAAGTATCTGCTGGAGATCCGGCTCGGCCTGCCCTGCGGTCTGGCGTCGATGTCGACCACCACGGCGTACGGTGCCAAGCCGGACCTGCGGGACGTCCTCGTCATCACCGTCAGCCAGTCCGGCGGCTCGCCCGACCTGGTGGCCTCCACCCGGGCGGCCCGCGAGGCCGGCGCAATCACCCTGGCCGTCACCAACAACCCGGACTCGCCGCTCGCCGCCGTCTCCGAGCACGACATCGACATCCTGGCGGGCCCGGAGAAGGCCCTTCCGGCCACCAAGACGTACACCGCCTCGCTGTTGTCCCTCTACCTCTTCGTCGAGGGTCTGCGGGGCGGGGACGGCGCCGCCGCCGCGATCCTGCCGGAGCTGGCCGAAGCGGTCCTGGCCCGCAAGGACGAGATCAAGGGCCTGGCGTCGCGCTACCGCTTCGCCGAGCGCATGGTCATCACCTCGCGCGGCTACGGCTACCCCACGGCCAAGGAAGCCGCCCTGAAGCTGATGGAGACGAGCTACATTCCCGCGCTCTCCTACTCCGGCGCCGATCTGCTGCACGGCCCGCTCGCCATGGTCGACAACATCTCCCCGGTGATCGCCGTGGTCACCGACGGCCGGGGCGGCGAGGCCCTCCAGCCGGTCCTGGACCGGCTGCGCGGCCGTGGCGCGGACCTCTTCGTGGTCGGCCCGAAGGCCCAGGTGGAAGCGGCGTCCGCGGGCTTCGTGCTGCCGACGGCCGGAGTCGCCGAGGAGGTCCAGCCGATCCTGGAGATCCTGCCCCTGCAGATGCTGGCGTACGAGGTGACGATCGCCCGCGGCCAGGACCCGGACGCGCCCCGCGCGCTGGCCAAGGTCACCGAGACCCGCTGAAGGCGGGTCGGCCCGCAGAAACACCCGCGGGCCGCGGCGCCAGGACGGGACCCTCAGCCCGTCCGGCACCGCAGCCCGGAGTTACTCGGCCGGCGGTGTGCGGTGCCCCCGGCCGGGGAGAGGTGCCTGCGCAGTCAGGGCAGAGAGCGCGGGTACCTCGATCCGCTCTCCTGTGCGGGGAGAGCGGAAGCTCTGTCTTGAGCATTGTGGACTAGACCATTCACCTGTGTCCATCCATCGGAGCGCGGCAATTACCGGCCCCTTCCCCCTTGCACGCACGGGCCGGTCGCTCGGTTCGGAACCAGCGCGTATCCACAGGTACGCTCGCACACGTGCCCTCCATGAACGACCTCGTCCGCCAGCACACAGCCCTGAGCGACAGTGACCTCGAGTGGCTGCATCTGCTGGTCTCGGAGTGGCAGCTGCTCTCCGACCTGTCCTTCGCCGACCTGGTTCTCTGGGTCCCTACCCGCGACGGAACCCGCTATGTGTCGGTCGCCCAGATGCGGCCCAACACCGGCCCCACCTCCTACCAGGACGACATGGTCGGCCACCTGGTGCCGCGCGGCCGCCGTCCGCTGCTGGACGCAGCGCTGGACGAGGGCCGGATCGTGCGCGAGGGCGACCCGGAGTGGCGCGAGGAGGTGCCGGTACGGGTCGAGTCCATCCCCGTACGCCGTGAGGGCCGGGTCCTCGGCGTCATCGCCCGGAACACCAACCTGCTGACCGTTCGCACCCCGTCCCGACTGGAGCTCACCTACCTCCAGTCGGCCTCGGACCTGGCTCAGATGATCGCCGCCGGATCCTTCCCGTTCCCCGGCCAGCAGGTCGACATGGATGCGTCGCCCCGCGTCGGCGACGGGCTGATCAGGCTCGATGCCGACGGCGTCGTCCAGTACGCCAGCCCGAACGGACTCTCCGCGTACCACCGTCTCGGCCTCGCCTCCGACCTGGTCGGACACCACCTCGGCCGGACCACCGCCGAGCTCGCCCCGTCCCGCGGCCCGGTGGACGAAGCTCTGGTCAAAGTGGCCAGCGGTTACGCGCCCCGCGAGTTCGAGGTCGAGTGCGCGGGCGGCGTGATCCAGCTCCGGGCGATCCCGCTCAAGCCCAAGGGCGTCCGTATCGGCTCTCTGGTCCTGCTCCGTGACGTGACCGAACTGCGCCGTCGCGAGCGTGAGTTGATCACGAAGGACGCGACCATCCGGGAGATCCACCACCGGGTGAAGAACAATCTCCAGACCGTGGCCGCCCTGTTGCGTCTGCAGGCCCGGCGGATGGACTCCGAGCAGGGCCGCGAGGCCCTCAACGAGGCGGTACGGCGTGTCGGTTCGATCGCCATCGTCCATGAGACGCTGTCTCAGAATCTGGACGAGCGGGTCGAGTTCGACGAGATCGCCGACCGGGTCATCGCGATGGTCGCCGAGATCTCGCCGGGCAAGGTCACCTGCCGTCGCACGGGCCGTTTCGGCATCCTCGATGCGGAGGTGGCCACTCCGCTGGCCATGGTGCTGACGGAGGTGCTGCAGAACGCGCTGGAGCACGCGTTCACCGTCGCCCAGACCGGGACGGTGGAGGTCTCTGCGGTACGCAGCGGCTCCTCGGCCGAGGGCCGGTTGCTGATCACCGTCCAGGACGACGGGTGCGGACTGCCTGAGGGATTCGACCCGCAGCGCACCGGCAACCTGGGGCTGCAGATCGTAAGGACGCTGGTGGAGGGCGAGTTGAGCGGATCGTTCGGCATGGTCCCGGCTCCCGGGCGCGGCACCCAGGTGGTCCTCGACATCCCGGTGCGCGCGGAGAAGTAGCCGGAGCTGTTCCCCGCGGGGACAGCAGTGAGCCCGGACCGTTGTTGACGGTCCGGGCTCACTGGTCATGCATGCGCTTCGGGGGTACTGCGCGCTGCGACTCGGGGGGGCGGGGTGGTGCGTACGCTCTGTACGCGCCGCCTGACTGAGGCTCGTAGCGGTGGCGTCGGATCAGGCGCTGGCGTTACGCGCCCGGTTGCGAGCGGCGCGGCGCTTCATCGCGCGGCGCTCGTCCTCGCTGAGGCCACCCCAGACGCCGGAGTCCTGGCCGGACTCGAGCGCCCACTGCAGGCACTGCTCCATGACGGGGCAGCGACGGCAGACGGCCTTGGCTTCCTCGATCTGCAGCAGCGCAGGACCGGTGTTGCCGATGGGGAAGAACAGCTCGGGGTCTTCCTCACGACAAACGGCGTTGTGACGCCAGTCCATGGCTGCTACCTCTCCTTGGTATTGCATACTGTTGCTTGTGAATGTGAACGCTTTCACGAATCCCCCCACAGGTGACGGGCCGACGCCCAGATGAACTGGTTGTGGTCCTGTGAAGTGAGGAGGGGTTCTGGCTCTCAGCGGAGGCCGTTGTTGCGGGCCGTCCCGATCGCCATGTAGAGATTCGCAAACCTCGGCGGCGGATACAACCCCTTCCGGAAACTTTTTTTTGATTCCTCGGTGTCGGCTAGGTCACAGCCGTACTTCTATGGGGTGGAAGCCAGTCCAAACGTTCGAGTTAAAGGACTTTGGGTTCTTCCGCTCACACAATCACACGCAGTGCACGGCGTACGCCTGTGAACGCCACACTGGTACGCAGGCCCAGGTGGTCACCGTCCATCTGGAACGGCAGTGGAACCTTTGAATGCAAGGTGAAGTCCGTGAGGTCGTGAAGTGAAACGGCGTGCTTGCCGTGTGGACCCTTCTCGGGGCTCGAAGTGAGCAGCTGGGTGCCGTACCGGGCGACCGCGGGGGTGGAGAGGCGCTTCAGCCCGAGGACATCCAGCGCGGTGTCGAACGAGGCCTTCGGGGATGCGTACATCGGACGATTCCCCAGGTAGGTCCAGGGGGCCGTGTTGGAGATTATGGACAGCGCGAGATCGGTGACCGGGTCCGTGCCGGGGGCTTCCAGCGTGATCGTTCCGTGCCGCCGGTGCGGTTCGTCCAGGAACTGCCGGACCACCTGGCGTACGTACAGCGCATGCGTCGACCGCTTGCCGTCCTCGCGCTTCTGTTCGACCCGGCCGACCACGCCCGCGTCGAATCCGAGACCGGCACAGAAAGTGAACCAGCGTTTGGGGACCGACTCGTCCGCGGTGCCGGGTGTGCCGGCCGCCAGTCCCAGGCCGACCGTGCGTTCGGTCCGGTTGGCCAGCGCATCCAGGATCGCGCCGGTCGCCTCCACCGGGTCGTTGGGCAGGCCCAGGGCGCGCGCGAAGACATTGGTGGAGCCGCCGGGCACCACGGCGAGGCTCGGCAGGTTGTCGATGTCGGGACCGTTGTGGAGCAGACCGTTCACGACTTCGTTGACGGTGCCGTCGCCGCCGAGGGCCACGACGAGATCGATGTCGTCGGCGTCGGCGGCCCGCCGCCCCAGGTCCCGGGCGTGCCCGCGGTACTCCGTGGTCACCGCCTCCAGCTTCATTTCGCTGGCGAGTGCATGGATGAGTACGTCACGGGTCCGCGCACTGGTAGTGGTAGCAGCTGGATTGACCACAAGGAGTGCGCGCATGACGGCCAGACTACCTACCCCGTGGTATCGGCCTGAAGTCCTTCCCCCTTGCCTTCACGCTCGGTGACGGGCCGGGCGCGCTGGGCTGGGCCGCGGCGCTCCGATCCCGACCCCGGCTTCGCTTTCGCGGCGGCGGGATGCCAACCTGCAAGGGTGAGTACTCAGCAGAACACGCCGCCCTCGTCGCCCACGGCCGAGCCGACGAAGCCGGCCAGGATCGCCCTCGTGGCCGGACTCAACGCCCTCGAAGGGGCGGCGCTCGCCTTCGGCGGGATCTACATGCTGGTCATGGGCCTGCTCGGCCGGCCGGACAGTCCGGAGCAGGCGGAGATGGGTGGCCTCACGCTGATCGTGCTCGGCCTGATCCCGCTCCTTGCCGCGCGCGGACTGCTGCTGCGGCGCAGCTGGAGCCGGGGCCCGGCGCTGATCACGCAGCTCATGGCGCTGCCGGTGGCCTGGACGCTGCTGCGCTCCCACGGTGCACTGATCCCCGCGGGGATCGTCCTTGCCGCGGTGGCGCTGACCGCGCTGGTGCAGCTGTTCAGGCCGGTGACGAGGGAGGCACTGGGCATCCGGGACCCGCGCGAGACGCCGGAGGCGTAACGCGCGACGCCCGCTACTCCTCGACCAGCAGCCGTTCGCGCAGCTGTGCCAGCGTGCGGGCCAGCAGGCGAGAGACATGCATCTGGGAGATGCCGACCTCCTGTGCGATCTGCGACTGCGTCATGTTGCCGAAGAACCGGAGCAGCAGGATGCGCTTCTCCCGGGGCGGCAGGTCCTCCAGCAGAGGCTTCAGCGACTCCCGGTACTCGACGCCCTCCAGCGCCTCGTCCTCGGAGCCCAGCGTGTCCGCGACGGCCGGGGACTCGTCGTCCGTGTCCGGGACGTCCAGCGAGAGCGTGCTGTAGGCGTTGGCCGACTCCAGGCCCTCCAGGACCTCTTCCTCGGAGATACCCAGCCGCTCCGCCAGCTCATGGACCGTGGGCGACCGGCCGTGCTGCTGGGAGAGCTCCGCGGTGGCCGTGGTGAGCGAGAGCCGCAGCTCCTGCAGCCGGCGCGGCACCCGGACCGCCCAGCCCTTGTCGCGGAAGTGGCGCTTGATCTCGCCCACGACGGTCGGCGTCGCGTATGTGGAGAACTCGACGCCGCGGTCCGGGTCGAACCGGTCCACCGACTTGATCAGGCCGATCGTGGCGACCTGCGTCAGATCGTCCAGCGGCTCGCCGCGGTTGCGGAACCGGCGGGCCAGATGCTCCACGAGCGGCAGATGCATCCGCACCAGCCTGTTGCGCAGCTCGGCCTTCTCCGGCGAACCGTCGGGGAGTTCCCGAAGCTCGATGAAGAGTGCCCGCGCCCCACTGCGGTCGTGTGGATCGTGGTGTCCGTGCTCGCTCATCTGGCCTGCCCGCTCCGCCTGCTCCACCGCGACCGTACGGACCACCGGCCCGTCCGCCCCGTCCTCCGGATGGGGCAGGGCCTGCTGCTCCGGGATGCCTGCTGGTCGCACCACCCCTGGTCGGATCGTCTCGTCCCGCACAGGACCGTCCCCGTTCCCGTTGCTCACGCCGGCCCGGGTCCCGCGCCGCGCTGTTTGTACAGGCTGATGCTGACCGTACGGTCGTCGGCGACCGTGGAGTCGACCTTGCCGGCCAGTGCGGAGAGCACCGTCCAGGCGAATGTGTCGCGCTCGGGGGCCCGGCCGTCCGTCGTCGGGGCCGCTACCGTCACCTCGAGAGAATCGTCGACCAGCCGGAAGACGCAGCTGAGGACGGATCCCGGCACGGCCTGCTGGAGCAGGATCGCGCAGGCCTCGTCGACCGCGATGCGAAGATCCTCGATCTCGTCGAGTGTGAAGTCCAAGCGCGCTGCGAGACCGGCCGTGGCCGTACGCAGCACCGACAGGTAGGCACCCGCAGCGGGCAGCCGGACTTCCACGAAGTCCTGATTCCCGGGCTCGCCTGCGATCTGGGACACCCTCACCTCCAAGGTGGCACAAACTCTTTCGAGGTTCCGGGAAGGGTGCCCCGGAGCCATGCGGTACGTCTTCGGTTCTTGGTCCGGCGACGCTATCGCGATCCATGATGCCGTGTCGCCGGGACCCCATCCCATGACTGTCACTCATGGTAAGCCCATGAGTACACACAGTGGCTAGATGTCTGCGGCGGTCAATTACGAACAACAGGCGCCGGTTTGACGTACCCAGACGTCAGACGATCGAACCGTCCTCGAAGCACCAACGCCAGCTCTCGCCCACCTCGTAGCTCCGCATGACCGGATGGCCGGTCTCCTTGAAGTGAGTCGTGGCGTGCTGCAGAGGCGACGAATCACAGCAGCCGACATGGCCGCAGACCAGGCAGAGCCGCAGTTGCACGGGGTGGGTGCCCGCGGCAAGACATTCGGGACATGTGGCGCTGAGCGGGGCGGGCTCGGGACGCGGCAGTTCGAGAACGTGCAGGCACTCACTCATGATTGTCAGGTTACGACGGATGCGAGGACGGTGACATGGACGTATTGCCGCTGGTGGCACTCGTCGCGGCCAGTGCGGCCATCGCGGGGGCAGCCCGCCGCACCCCGGTGGCGGCCCCGCTGCTGCTGGTCGCCGCGGGGCTGCTCGCCTCCTATCTGCCGGGCGTGCCGTCGTACACCCTGGACGCCCACATCGTGCTGCCGCTGCTGCTGCCGCCCTTGCTCTATACGGCCGCGGTCGACAGTTCGTACCTCGATCTGCGGGCCAATGTCCGGCCGATCGCCCTGCTCTCCGTCGGCTACGTCCTCTTCGCCACCTTTGCCGTCGGCTGGCTGGCGTACTGGCTGGTGCCCGACCTGCCGCTGACGGCCGCACTGGTGCTGGGCGCCGTCATCGCGCCGCCCGACGCCGTCACGGCGGCTGCCATCGCCCGTCGGGTCGGGCTGCCCAGCCGGGTCACGACGATCCTGCAGGGCGAGTCCCTGGTGAACGACGCGACGGCGATCACCGCCTACAAGGTGGTGCTGGCCGCCGCCGTCGGCGAGGGCATCAGCTGGGGCGCGGGGATCGGCGAGTTCCTCGTCGCGGCGGGCGGCGGTGTCGGGGTCGGTCTGGTACTGATGGTGCCGCTGCACTGGCTCCGCACGCACCTCAAGGAAGCCCTGCTGCAGAACACCCTGTCGCTGCTGATCCCCTTCGTGGCGTACGCGGCGGCGGAACGCGTGCACGCCTCCGGAGTGCTTGCCGTCGTCGTCGTGGCGCTCTATCTGGGGCACCGCTCCTGGCAGGTCGACTTCGCCACCCGGCTCCAGGAGGCGGCCGTGTGGAAGATGGTCGCGTTCATCCTGGAGTCGGCGGTCTTCGCGCTGATCGGACTGCAGCTGCCCTTCGTACTGAAGGGGCTCGGTACCTATGCCGTCGGGGAGGCCCTCTGGTACGCGGTAGGGGTGTTCCTCGCCGTCGTCGTGGTCCGCTTCATCTGGGTCTACCCGGCCACGTACCTGCCGCGGTGGCTGTCGAAGCGGATCAGGGAGCGCGAGACCGAGACCAACTGGACCTCGCCCCTGATCGTCGGCTGGGCCGGGATGCGCGGCGTCGTCTCGCTCGCCATCGCTTTCTCGATCCCGACGGCGATGACCAACGGCGAGGACTTCCCGGCCCGCAACCTGGTGCTCTTCCTGACCTTCACGACCGTCATCGGCACCCTGGTCGTCCAAGGGCTCACCCTGCCGCTCCTGGTGCGGGTCATGAAGCTGCCGGGGCGCGACGTGCAGGCGGAGACCCTCGCCGAGGCGCAGGCCCAGAGCGAGGCGTCCGCGGCTGCCGATGCGCGCCTGGAGGAGTTGCTCACCGATCCGCGCAACTGTCTGCCCGGACCGCTCACCGACCGGCTGCGTACGGTCCTGGAGCGCCGCCGCAACGCCGTGTGGGAGCGGCTCGGCGCGGCCAACCCGGTGACCGGGGAGTCGGCCGACGACACCTACCGGCGGCTGGCCGGGGAAATGATCGATGCCGAGCGCACGGTCTTCGTACGGCTGCGGGACGAGCGGCGGATCGACGACGAGATGATGCGGACCCTGCTGCGACGGCTGGACCTGGAGGAGGCGGCGGCCTACCGCGAGGAGTCCGACGCGCCCCAGGGCTGACCGGTGACGACCGCCACGAGCCTGGTTCCCGGGGCGAACGCGCCCTCCTGGGCCAGCACGGTCAGCCCGTACAGCAGTTTGGCGACATAGAGCCGCTCGACGGGCAGCCCGTGCCGGTCCTCGAAGTCGTCGGCGAAGGCGTGCAGCTCCGGGCTGGTGCGGGCGTAGCCGCCGAAGGCGAACCGTTCGTCCAGGGACCACACCCCGGCGGGCCCGCCGAACGCCTCCCGCTGCAGCTCCCGTACCGCGTCCCCCAGGAAGCCGCCGCGCAGTACCTGGATGCCGAGTGCCCGCTGCCCGGGTGCGAGGCCGGCGGCGAGACCGGCGAGGGTGCCCCCCGTGCCGCAGGCCACCGCGACGACATCGGCCTGGCCGTGCAGCTCCCGCCCGAGCGCTGTGCAGCCCTGTGCGGCCAGGGCGTTGCTGCCGCCCTCCGGGACGACACTGCGCGCCCCGTAGGCGCTCAGCAGCCCCTCCAGGACCGCTGGATCGGTCTTCGCGCGGTACGTCGCACGGTCCACGAAGTGCAGGCGCATGCCGTCCTTCGCGCACTGTGCCAGCGACGGGTTGAGCGGCCGGCCGGCCAGCTCTTCGCCGCGTACGACGCCGACGGTGGGGAATCCGAGCAGCCGGCCGGCGGCGGCGGTGGCGCGCAGATGATTGGAGTAGGCGCCGCCGAAGGTCAGCACGGTGCGCCCGGCGGCGGCCGCCACGTTGGGGGCGAGTTTGCGCCACTTGTTGCCCGGCAGATCCGGGTGGATCAGGTCGTCGCGTTTGAGCAGCAGCCGTACGCCGTGCCGGGCGAAGCGCTCGTCCTCGACCGGTTGCAGGGGTGACGGAAGCACCGGCTGCAGCCGGGAGAGGTCGAGTGGGTCGCAGGGCATGCGCCCATTGTCGCCCGGTCTGCCGGCCGGCCCCCCGCCGCCCTGGTGGCGTGCGTGCGGCTACTTCAGGCGGTCGTGGATCCGGGCGCGCATGGACTCCATCGTGAAGCCGCACGGATCGACCTTGCCGGGCTGCCACTCCTTGTGGCCGATGACCGAGCGGGACGTCCAGCCGTGATGGCGGCAGATTGCCGCGGCGGCCCTCTCGACGGCTTCGAGCTGGGCCTCGGGCCAGGGGTCCTTGCCGTCGCCGAGGTTCTCGCACTCGAAGCCGTAGAAGTGCCTGTTCCCGTCGGTGTTGGCCTCGTTGTCGGACGGGAGGCGCTTCTCGGCGACGACGGCGCGCAGGACGTCGTCGTCGCCGAGGCCGGCGTGGTTGGTGCGGCCGTGGCCGACCAGGTGGACCCGGCCGTCCTTGGCGATCACGCCGTGGCACAGCGGGCCGGGCAGCTCCGGGTGGCCGGCGCGGCAGATCCGGACGGTGGCCGCGGTGCCGCTGGTGACCGTGTGGTGGATCATCACCCCGTGCACGGGGCCCCAGGGGCCTTTGTGATTGCGGTTGTGCGTCCTCCAGTCGCCGACCTGGACGACGGTGAGTCCTTCGTTCATCAGGGCGTCGAGGAAGGTGCTCGCGGACATGGGTGAGGACATGGCCGACTCCTTATGCGCGTGGGTGGATCGAATCCTTGGAGCGCTTGTACCGGAGCGCCGGGCTCCGGGGCATTCCCGGGCCCTTTGTTCGGGCGGTGTGCGAGCCGATCCGGTCAATTCCGCGAGCACCTGCCGCGGTTCAGCCCTGGGCGAGCCACAGGTCGGGGCCGAACACCTCGTAGTGGATGTCGGCCGCCGGGACACCTTTGGCCAGCAGTTGGGTGCGCACGGCCCGCATGAAGGGCAGCGGACCGCAGAGGTACGCATGCGTGCCGGGCCGGACCGGGATGCTGCCCAGATCGACCAGGCCGGTGCGGTCGGCCGGGTGACCGGGCTCCGGGTTCTCGTACCAGAAGTGCGCTGCGGCGTCCGGGAGTTTGGCGGTGAACTGCGCATGGTCGGTGCGCAGGGCGTGGTCGGCGGGGGAGCGGTCGCCGTGCACGACGGTGACCGGGGCCCGGTGGCCGGTCGCCGCGAGATGCTCCAGCATCGACAGCATCGGGGTGCATCCGATGCCCGCGGAGGCGAGCAGCAGCGGGGCGTCGACGGCGTCGAGGACCAGATCGCCGTACGGGGCGGAGACGCGCAGCAGGTCACCGGCCCGGATGGCGGCGTGCAGGTGCGCCGAGACCTCGCCGTCGGGCGAACCGCCGCCGCGCACCCGCTTGACGGTGATCGAGTGCAGCCGGGAACCGGGACCACCGGAAAGGCTGTACTGCCGTATCTGCCGGGCCCCGTCGGGCAGTTCCACCTGCACGGAGACGTACTGGCCGGGCCGGAAGGCGGGGGCCGGCGCGTCGTCGGCCGGGCGCAGCTGGAAGGTGGCGACGTCGTCGTTCTCCTCGATCCTCGCGACCACCTCCCACTCGCGCCAGACGTCACCGGCGACGAGGCCCTGCTGGGCGTAGAGCCGGCCCTCGATGGCGATCAGGGCGTTGGCCATCAGCCAGTAGACCTCGTCCCAGGCGGCCGCGACCTCGGGCGTGACCGCGTCGCCGAGCACCTCGGCGATGGCGGCGAAGAGATGGGTGTGCACCACCTCGTACTGTGCGGCGGTCACGCCGAGCGAGGCGTGCTTGTGGGCGATACGGCTGAGCATCACGTCGGGACGGGTGTCCGGGTGCTCGACCAGCTGGGCCGCGAAGGCGGCGATGGACCCGGCGAGGGCCTGGCGCTGTGTGCCGGAGGCCTGGTTGCCGCGGTTGAAGAGGTCGCGCAGCAGCTCGGGGTGGGCGTCGAAGAGCTTGCGGTAGAAGAGATCGGCGATGTCCCCGATGGCTGCGCCGACGGCGGGGAGGGTGGCACGGACGGCGGCGGTCGACGGCTCGGAAAGCATGGGGCGGACTCCTCAGGGGATTTAATTGGTATGTGAGATGCGTATTTTTGGACAGAGGTGAGGCCGGGTTGGGCCGGGCGGGGATTCAGTCGGCGGGACGGCTGCTGCTGATGCCGATCAGCAGGGGGCCGGTGGGGGAGGTGACGAGTTCGGCGACGGTGATCGGGTCGAGCGAGGCGTAGAAGGCCTCCTGTGCCCGGTGCAGGGCGCTGCGCAGCCGGCAGGCCGAGCGCAGCGGGCAGGGGGTGGCGCCCTCGCACTCGACGACATCGCCGGGGCCTTCGAGCTCGCGGACGAGTCCGCCGATCGATGCGGACCGGCCGGATCCGGTCAGGGTGAGCCCGCCGCCGCGGCCGCGGCGCGCCTCGATCAGGCCGAGGTGCTGGAGCCGGGCGACCACCTTCGCGGTGTGGGTGTACGGCACCTGCATGGTCGCCGCCACCTCCCGGGTGGTCGGCGGATCCTCGTTCTCTACGACGGCGAGGCGCATCAGTACGCGCAGCGCCACGTCGGTGAATCTCGTCAGCCGCATGACCGTAAAGCTAGATAACTTGCATCGAGGATGCAAATTAATGAGTCCGCGGACATCGGGGAGCGTCGTGCCCAGCCCAAAGCCCGATTAGTCACACTCTTTTGTGTAATAGCGTGCTGCGTCCCCACGCTGAAAGGCTTCTTCTCGCAGGTCAGCCGATGATCGAGAGGACGTCAGATGTCCGTTGGTGAAGAGGTTCAGAACACGCAGGCACCGTCGCAGCAGAGTCTGGGCACGGCAGCTGCGCGGAACCTCGCGACGACCACCAAGTCCGCTCCGCAGATGCAGGAGATCACCTCGCGGTGGCTGCTGCGCATGCTTCCATGGGTGCAGGTGCAGGGCGGCACATACCGGGTGAACCGCCGGCTGAGCTACTCGGTCGGAGACGGCCGGGTGACGTTCGTGCAGACCGGCGACCGGGTCACGGTGATCCCCGCGGAGCTCGGCGAACTGCCCGCCCTGCGGGACTTCGGCGACGAGGAGGTGCTCGCCGAGCTGGCCCGGCGGTGCGAGCAGCGCGAGATCGCCGCGGGGCAGGTGATCGCCGCCTCCGGCGAGCCGGCGGACCGCGTCTTCCTGCTGGCGCACGGCAAGGTCGAGAAGGTCGGCACCGGTCCCTACGGCGACGAGGCGGTGCTCGGGGTGCACGCCGACGGGGCGTACTTCGGCGACCACTCCCTGATCGAGGGCGACGCGGTCTGGGAGTACACGGCCCGAGCCGTCACCGCGTGCACCGTGCTCACGCTGAGGCGGGCGGATGTGCTCAACCTCGCCGAGCGGGCGGACGAGCTCCGCGCGCATCTCGCCGGGCTGCTCAACATCCCGCACCAGCGCACCAACAAGTACGGCGAGGCGGAGATCGACCTCTCCGCCGGCCATGTCGGCGAGGCCGTCGTCCCGCACACGTTCGTCGACTACGAATCGGCCCCCCGTGAGTACGAGTTGAGCGTCGCCCAGACCGTGCTGAAGGTCCACAGCCGGGTCGCCGACCTCTACAACCAGCCGATGAACCAGACCGAGCAGCAGCTGCGGCTCACGGTCGAGGCGCTCCGTGAGCGCCAGGAGCACGAGCTCATCAACAACCGGGAGTTCGGTCTGCTCAACAACTGCGACTACGACCAGCGCCTCCAGCCGCACGACGGGGTGCCCAGCCCCGACGACATGGACGAACTGCTGTCGCGCCGCCGCGGATCGAAGCTGTTCCTCGCCCACCCGCGGGCCATCGCCGCGTTCGGCCGCGAGTGCAGCAGGCGCGGGCTGGTGCCGGAGAGCGTGGAGATCGGCGGCCACCATGTGCCCGCCTGGCGCGGTGTGCCGATCTTCCCGTCCAACAAGATCCCGGTCACCGACGCCCGCACCACGTCGATCATCTGCATGCGAACCGGCGAGGCCGAGCAAGGGGTCATCGGGCTCCAGCAGACGGGCATCCCCGACGAGATCGAGCCGAGCCTCTCGGTCCGCTTCATGGGCATCGACGAGCAGGCGATCATCTCCTACCTGGTGACGGCCTACTACTCGGCGGCGGTGCTGGTGCCGGATGCCATCGGGGTCCTGGAGAACGTCGAGGTCAGCCGCTGGCGCTGAGGTCCGCGGGACCCGGACCGGCACCGTCCGGGTCCCCCGCCACGCTCGGTCCCGAGGCCGCCGATCCGGGGCACCCCGGGGCGGTTCGCTCCGCCCCCGGGCCCGGAACCGGCGGCCCGGCCCGGTTCGCTCGGACGGGCGCCTGGATCGCTCCGATCGGGGCGGCCCATGGGCCGGGTCGACCTGTGGCTGCCCATGGAAACCACCCACTCACCGCACCACCCACGTCCCCGGCCGGGTTGCGCCGGACCTGGGTGACCCAAGGGAGCGACTGTGACCATGATCAGTACGGACACCGCCACCACCGAGGGCCACGAGGCCGTGGCACTCCTGGAGCGCACCCGGAGCCTCGTCGATCCGCACCTGCGGGCCGCGGTCGAATCGCTGCCCGGGTCCATCCGGCGTGTCGCGATGTACCACTTCGGCTGGCAGCACGCCGACGGTACTGCCACCGCAGGGCAGGCCGGCAAGGCGATCAGGCCCGCGCTCGTCCTCGCCGCGACCCGTGCGGTGGGCGGCGACGCGGAGCATGCGGTACGGGCAGCCGTCGCCGTGGAGCTGGTCCACAACTTCAGCCTCCTGCACGACGACGTCATCGACGAGGACCGGACCCGCAGGCACCGGCCCACGGCCTGGACGGTGTTCGGCATCCCGGCCGCCGTCATCGCGGGCGACGCCATGCTCGCCCTGGCCCACCGGCTGCTCGCCGAGGACACCCGCCCGGCGTCCGCGCGCGCCTCGACCCGGCTCGCGAACTGCGTCATCGAGCTGTGCGCGGGACAGCAGGCCGACTGCTCCTTCGAGGAGCGCGGCCCCGACGAGGTCTCGCTCGACGAGTGTCTCGCCATGGCCACCGCCAAGACCGGCGCCCTCCTCGGCTGCGCCTGCGCGCTCGGTGCGTTGTACGCCGGCGTGGACGAGCGGTCGGTCGGCGCGATGGACGGCTTCGGCCGGGAGGCGGGCCTCGCCTTCCAGCTCATCGACGATCTGATCGGCATCTGGGGGGATCCGGTGCAGACCGGGAAGCCGGTCGGGGCGGATCTGACCGCCCACAAGAAGTCCCTGCCGGTGGTTGCCGCGCTGACCTCCCACACCCCGGCGGCGGCCGAACTCGCCGCGCTCTACCGGGGTTCCCTGCGCACACCCGGCGAGGTGAGCCGCGCCGCGGACGCGGTCGACCGGGCCGGCGGCCGGGACTGGGCGCAGGTCGGCGCGGCGGACCGGATGGCCCGCGCGGTCCACCATCTGTCCCGGGCGGTGCCCGACCTGGCGGCGGCGGGCGATCTGCTGACCCTGGCGGAGTTCGTCACCCGCCGGACCCACTGAGCGAGGAGAGGAGGAGAAGCGAAGTGGCCGTCACCCGCAGGACGCGCTGAGACAGGAGAGGAGGGAAGGAGGAGCGACCGGCTCCCGCCGGACCCGTACCGCATCAACTCTAAGATCTTGTACGTCGGTTGAGGTGGTGCGAGCGAGAGCGGGAGCCGGACATGGGCGTACGGATACGGCAGGCGGACGCGGCGGACCGGGAGCAGGTCGTACGACTCCTGGACGAGGCGTTCCACCACGACCCGGTCAGCGGCTGGGTCTTCCCCGACGAGACCCACCGTCGGGCCGTGCACGGAAAGTTCCTCGGCGTCTTCGTCGACGTCACGCTCGCCGAAGGTCGTATCGACCTGCTGGAGGACGGCACTGCCGTGGCTCTGTGGCTGCCCGTGCCCGCGGGCGCACCCACGGAGGAGGACACCACCCCCGCCCTGATGCGGGCGACCGCGGACCCCGACAACGAGCGGGCCGAGCTGGTGGGGAGACTCACGGGCGCGATCCACCCGCACGACCGGGCCCATGAGTATCTGCTCATGATCGGGGTGTCCCCGGACCGGCAGGGGGAGGGGATCGGTGCGGCCCTGATCGCCGATGTGCTGGAGCGCTGCGACCGCGACGGCGTCGCCGCCTATCTGGAGGCGAGCAGCGCGCGCAGCCGCCGGCTCTACGAACGGCTGGGCTTCACCTTCATGGGCACGGCCGTCGAACTCCCGGACGGTCCGTCGATGTGGCCCATGTGGCGGGACCCGCAGATCGGCTGAGGTCACGGAGCCCGCGACGCCCGCGGCGGCGAAGTGGAGGGCGGCCGGGGGACGGCGATGGGCACGGGCTACAGTCCGTGCCCATGACAGACGAGTCATGGGCAGGGTGGTACCGGGACCGGCAAGGTTCCGAGGCCGTCATCCTCACCACCGATGGACAGCAACTCCGCATCCGGATCAGAGGCGTCGATTTCGAGGGCGAAAGCTTCGACGACCTCGCTCCGGTGGCCGGCATGCCGCCGGAGAGCGGAATGTTCGCCCTGGCGGACGGCGCGCTCACCGACTGCGTGCTGGAGTGGGACCTGCCGCTTCCGGTCGTCGCGGACGGTACGGTCCACCAGGCCACGCTCGGCTGCCTGTTGTCGCTGCGCCGCCCGGACGCCGATCTCCACCTGGAGCTGCACTTCGGCGGCGCGGTCTACGGGTCGCGCCGGGCCGAGTGCGACTTCGCCACCGCGCTCGCCATGATCCAGCGGTCCCTCCCGCCCGGAGTCCGTCTGCAGACGTGCATCGCCTGCGCGTTCTCTGACTACTTCCCGGCGACGTCCGACCGCGGACTCTCCGGCGGCCTTGCCTGCTTCCGGGGTGCCAAGGACGCGTACCGCGGGGCGGCGGGGGAGGACGATGTGCTCGATCTGTGGGACCGGCGGACCGGGTTCGTCCAGGAGATCTGGAGCTGCCGCGAGTTCGAGGCCCGCCCGGCGGAGGGCGCGGGCACCGGTCACCGGGGCGCGTTCCCGCTCGAACTCGCCTGAGGGCCCGGAGACACCCAGGACGAGCTGCTGGTGCTGGTCCGTACCGAACTCGGCAGCGCGTAACCGTCATACGCGCCGGGCGTCGGCGCGCACCGGTCATGCGCGCGCCGCCCGTCGTCAGCGCAGGCCCTCCCAGCCCCAGCGCGGCGTCGGCCCCGGATCGCCGAGGTCCGCACCGGCCGGGGACGCCGAGACGTCGCGCGCGATCCTGGTGCCCCAGTCGAAGTACTCCCGCACACGGCGGCGCAGCAGATCGTCGTCCGGCAGCTCCTTGTCGACCGCGGCTGTCATCAGCTCCATCCAGCGCAGCCGCTGCGGCTCGGTGATCCACAGCCCCAGATGGGAGCGCAACAGGAACTGATGGCCGCCGAGCTTCCCGGTGTAGTCGGAGGGCCCGTCGAAGATCTCGGCCAGCCACACGGCGACATGTTCGACATGGGCCGGAGTGAAGTCCGCGAACACGGGGGCGAGCAGCGGATCCGCCAGCGCCTTGTCGTAGAAGGTGGTGCTCAGCCGGCGCAGTACGTCGATACCACCGATGGCCTTGTACAGCGTTTCCGGACGCTCGCTCACGCGGCTACCTCCCTGGCCGGACCCGGACCTCCCCGGGCCGCTGGGCCCAGCATCCATCAGGGGGGCGGCCACGCCGGGACCGTTCGCTGCCGGCGGACCAAGCGGGGGCACGGGTTCGGCCCGCCGTGATCCCGTGCCGCAAGGGGCCACCCCGAGGCGCGGAGTGGCCCCTTGCAGCATCGGGGAGGGGTGGCACCGATCAATGCAGGGTGGCCGCGAAGCCGGACTGCCACAGGTAGTTGACCTGGCTGCGCTCGTTCGCGTCCGGGTACGGGTTGGTGCAGGACGGGCGGGGCCGCCGCCCGACACCAGCTCACTGCACGGCCCCGAGGCCACCAGGTGGCTGCTGCGCCATCGGAGCCCGCTCGCGCGCACGCCGTGAGGCCCGGGCGCACGCCATGAGTCCGCGGCGCACCCTCGGAGGCCTGTGAGGCATACCGCGGCCACCAGAGCGGCCGATTCCGCCCAGAGCGAGGAGCTGTTCCCAACCGCCCTGCCCGCGGGCAGAGTCGGCCCATGAGACTCCTGATCCTGGGCGGTACGGAATTCGTCGGGCGCGCCGTCACCGAGGCGGCGCTCGCACGGGACTGGCAGGTCACGGTGTTCCACCGCGGACACCACGCACCCCCGCCGGGCACCGCCGAGCTGTTCGGCGACCGCACCACCGCCGACGGCCTCGCGGCGCTCGCCGCCGCCACGGGGGAGGGCGGCTGGGACCTGGTCGTCGACACCTGGAGCGGCGCGCCCTCGGCGGTGCGGGACGCGGCCCGGCTGCTGGCGGACCGGGCCGGGCGGTACGTGTACGTCTCCAGCCGTTCGGTGTACGCGTACCCGGCTCCGGCCGGACTGCCCGAGGACGGCCCGCTGGTGGCCGGCGCCTCGCCGGACGCCGGGGCGGAGGTCTCGTACCCGTTGGCCAAACGCGGTGGCGAACTGGCCGCGCTCGACGCCTTCGGCGACCGCGCCCTGCTGGCCCGCGCCGGACTGATCCTCGGCCCGTGGGAGAACATCGGCAGGCTGCCGTGGTGGCTGCAGCGGATCGCCCGCGGTGGACTCGTGGTGGCCCCGGGTACACCGGACACCCCGCTCCAGTACATCGACGCCCGCGACCTGGCGAACTGGCTGCTGGACGCGGCGGAGCGGGGCCTGCACGGACCGTACAACCTGGTCAGCCGACCGGGGCACACCACCATGGGTGAGCTGCTGGACGCCTGTGTGCGCGCCACCGGCTCCGACGCCGTGCTGCGCTGGACGGCCACCGAGAAGATCCTCGCGGCGCGGGCGTCGAGCCATGGAGCGACCTGCCGGTCTGGCTGCCGCCGGGCGAGCTGCACGACACCATGCACCGCGGCGACGTCAGCAAGGCATACGCGGCCGGGCTGCGTTGCCGGCCGATCGGGGAGACGGTCACCGACACCTGGAACTGGCTGGGTGAGCTGGGCGGCGTGGCACCGCAGCGGCCGGACCGCCCCGTGGTGGGGCTCGACCCCGAGACCGAGGCGAAGCTGCTGACGGAGTAGGGGCGCGGGGAGGCGGGCCGGCGGGGCACGCGTCGGGGCCCGTCCGGCTCCATCCGGCGTGACATGTCATCGGCGGGATCGCGGCGGCGCTGCTCGCGACCGGATCGGCGACCACGCCGGCGGCCGGAAATCCCCTAGTTTGGGCCCCATGGTCGAAGAACTGCTGCTGCACCTCACCGAAGGCCCCCTGTGGGAGGCGGCCCGCGGGACCGGGACGTACGAGATGTCCACCCGCGGCCGCACTCTGCACGAAGAGGGCTTCATCCACTGCTCGTTGCCCCACCAGCTCCCGGGCGTGGCCGAGCTGCTGTACGGCTCCGGAGCCCCGGCCGGCGCCGAGGGCCCGGTGGAGCTGGTGGTACTCGTCATCGACCCCGCACGGCTCTCCGTACCCGTGCGGTACGAGGCCCTCGCGCCGGGCGGCGAGGAGTTCCCGCACATCTACGGACCCGTCCCGGTGGACGCGGTCGTGGACGTGCGTCCCTGGCTGCGCAAGGAAGGCAACCCCGCATGAACACCACACCCCCCACGAACCACACGAACCCCGGAGACTTCACCGCCGTCAGGGACGCCCCGATCATCGCGGTGACCGGGGCGAGCGGCGCGGTCGGCGGCCGTGTCGCACAGCGGCTCGCGCGCGCCGGTGTCCCCGTACGTCTCCTCGGCCGCGACCCGTCCCGGCTGCCGGACCTGCCCGGTGCGGTCGCCGCACCGCCCGCCGCCTACGGTGACGGGGAGGCGATGCGCCGGGCCCTCGCCGGGGCGCACACCCTGTTCCTCGTGTCGGCGCACGAGAGCCCGCACCGGGTACTCGAGCACACCACCGCCGTGGACGCGGCGGTCGCCGCCCATGTCGAACGCATCGTGTACGTGTCCTTCCTCGGCGCCGCGCCGGACGCCACGTTCACCTTCGGCCGCGACCACTGGCACACCGAGGCGCACATCCGTGTCTCCGGTGTGCGCCACACCTTCCTGCGCGACAGCTGGTACCTCGCGGGTATCCCAGCGATGACCGGGGCCGACGGGGTGCTGCGCGGCCCGGCCGGCGACGGCCGGGTGGCGGCGGTGGCGCACGACGACATCGCGGACGCGGCTACAGCCGTCCTGCTGGCCGACACCGAGAGCGACGACACCCGCCACGACGGGGTGACGTACGACCTCACCGGACCCGAGGGGTTCAGCCTCGCCGAAGCGGCCGAGGAACTGAGCCGGGCCACCGGACGCACCATCACCTACCGCCCGGAGACCCGGGAGGAGGCCTACGCCTCACGGGCGCAGTACGGTGCCGAGGAGTGGGAGGTCGCCGGCTGGGTGACGTCGTACGAGGCCATCGCCACCGGCGAGATGTCCACGGTGTCGGACGCGGTGACGCGCCTGACCGGCCGCCCGGCGAAGAGCCTCGCCGCATACCTCGGCGAGAATCCGGACAGTTACCGCCACCTGCTGAGGACCGGCTGACCCTCCGACGGCGCGACCGATGACCAAGGGACCGTCGGCGAAAGGGCCGGCGGTCCGACCGGACCGAAGGGACGGAACGACAGCCGTGCGCACGGAATCCCCCTGGGGTCCCTGGGACCCGGCCCCGCTCGCCGAGGTCGCCCGCCGCTTCGCCTCCCTGCGCACCCCCTGGTGGATCGCAGGCGGCTACGCGGTCGAGCTGGCTGTCGGTCACGCCTACCGGGACCACGCCGACATCGACGTCATGCTGCTCCGCCGTGACCAGCTCACTGCCCAGCAGGTGCTGGCCGGCTGGGAGTGGTGGGCCGCCGACCCGCCCGGCACCCTGCGCCCGTGGCTCGCCGGCGAGATCCTCCCGCACGCGGTCCACGACATCTGGTGCCGGCCGGGCCCCGACGAGCCCTGGCGCATCCAGCTCATGCTCGACGAGGCGGACGGCACCGACTGGGCCTTCCGCCGCGACACCCGCATCCGCCTCCCGCTCGACCGGCTGGGCCGGGTCTCGGAGGACGGCATCCCGTACCTGGCCCTGCAGGTGCAGCTCCTGTACAAGGCGAAGTCCCGGCGTCCCAAGGACGAAGAGGACTTCACGACGGCGCTGCCGGTCCTGACCGCCGACCAGCGTGCCTGGCTGACCGAGACCCTCACTCTGGCGTACGGCGCCGACCACCCCTGGGCGGCACGTCTGCGCAGGTACCGGTGACGACGGCCCCTGACTGACGCGCACCGCGCACCGCGCACCGCGTCATGCGGGGCCTCACCTCACGTACACCCCCGCCCGTGCCGCCGCGGCCGCCGCCTCGGCCGCGCGGTCGGCCGCCGCCATGTCGAGCGGGCCGCCGCCGGCCAGCAGGCGGTAGTAGAGCGGTGCCGAGACGGCGCGGATCACTTCGCCGGGGTCCGTGCCTCGCGGGCACGTTCCTCAGGAGAGAGAGGCGCACCCCCTGATCCTGTCTCCCGAGCGGTCTGCGCATTGCAGAAGGGCCCGACCGGCAAGACCGGTTGGGCCCTTCTGTTCGCTGCCTCGGCCTGCGTGGCAGGTCGAACCGCTCGGAAGCGGCGATCAGGCCTTCTTGGTCTCCCAGAAGATCTTGTCGATCTCGGCGATGTAGTCCAGCGCCTTCTGGCCCGTCGCCGGGTCGGTGGAGGCCTTCGCGGCCGACAGCGCCTTCAGGGCGTCGTTGACCAGCTGGTGCAGCTCCGGGTACTTCTCGAAGTGCGGGGGCTTGAAGTAGTCGCTCCACAGCACCGAGACGTGGTGCTTCGCGAGCTCGGCGCGCTGCTCCTTGATGACCACCGCGCGGGCCCGGAAGTGCGGGTCCTCGTTGGCCTGGAACTTCTCCTGGACGGCCTTGACGGACTCCGCCTCGATGCGGGCCTGGGCCGGGTCGTACACGCCGCAGGGCAGGTCGCAGTGGGCGCTGACCTTCACCTTGGGGGCAAACAGGCGGGAAAGCATTGAGCTGTCCTTCCTCGTGATCGTCTTCTCAGGTGGGACATTACTCCGTGAGGGACGCGTTTTTGTGGGTGCCCCCATGGGCTTAGGCCAAAAGTCCAGGGTGAGGATGGGACCAGTGGCCGAATGTACGGAACGGTATGCGGGACGGTGTACTGAACGGACCGGGGAGGTGCCGGAAATGCCGGAGGGGCCGGAGCTGACACAGGAGCCCGCGCACGGGCTGGCGGCGCGAGTGTCGTTCCAGGTGGTGGAGGTGACGGGGCCTTCGATGGTGCCCACGCTCCACCACGGGGACTGGCTGCTGGTGCAGTACGGGGCGCCGGTGCGCCCGGGTGATGTGGTGATTCTGCGCCATCCGTTCCAGCAGGACCTGTTGGTCGTCAAACGGGCCGCCGAGCGCCGAGCGGGTGGCTGGTGGGTGCTGGGCGACAATGCGTTCGCGGGCGGGGACAGCACGGATTACGGGACGGTGCCCGAGGAGCTGGTGCTGGCCAGAGTCCGGGTCCGCTACCGGCCGCTGAGGAAGGATCAGCGCTCGGCGCTCGGGCTGCTGGGCTGGGCGGTGACCGCGCTGCGGCCGGTGTCGGCCGTGCGCTCCGCCTCCAGGCGTTTGCGGGCCCGGTAGGCGGCCACGTTGGCGCGGGTCGCGCAGCGGTCCGAGCAGTAGCGGCGGGACCGGTTGGTCGAGGTGTCGAGATAGGCGTTGCGGCACGGCGCCGCCTCGCACAGGCCGAGCCGGTCCACGCCGTACGACGTGAGGTGGAAGGCGAGCCCCATCGCCGCGATGGCGGTGTATCCGGCCGTCGCGTTCGACGGGTGGTCGGCCAGGTGCATGTGCCAGTCCGGCTTGCCGTCATCGTCACGTGTGTCGTGGCCGGAGATCTGCGGGCTGACCGGGAACTCCAGCAGCAGCGAGTTCAGCAGGTCGACGGCGAGTGTCTCGTCGCCGCTGTCGGCCGCTTCGAAGACGGCGCGCAGCCGTGCCCGTACCGACCGGAAGCGGGTCACGTCCGCATCGGTGGCGCGCCGCGCGGCCTGCCCGTTGGCGCCGAACAGGTCGCGGACCGCCTCGACGGAGGTGAGGACGTCCTTGTTGCGGACCGGCTCCTCGGTGTTGACCAGGCGCACCGCGTAGTCCGAGTAATAGGCCAGTTCCACTTGTAGTCCTTACTGGGTCGGTCCAGGGTCATCGTACGGCGATCGGAGTAATGGGCGGTTGCGGTTTAAGGGTATTACATTGGAGGGATTCTTGTGACGGAGACGGCAGCAGGCACCGACTGGCAGGCCTGGCAGGAGAGCTGGGACCGGCAGCAGGAGTGGTACATGCCCGACCGCGAGGAGCGGTTCCGAGTGATGATCGACATGGTCGAGGCCGTGGTGGGGCCCGAACCACGGGTGCTCGACCTCGCGTGCGGTACGGGAAATATTACGGACCGGCTCCTCAAGCGGTTGATGCTCAGTCCGGAGCTGCTGAAGAGGTAGCAGGTACGAAGAAGGGCGGTACGGACCTCACGTCCGTACCGCCCTCTCGTCATGCCCGTACCGCTACAGCACCTTCGACAGGAACGACTTCGTCCGGTCGTGCTGCGGGTTGGTCAGTACGTCACGCGGGTGGCCCGACTCGACCACCACGCCGTCGTCCATGAAGACCAGCGCATCGCCGACCTCACGGGCGAAGCCCATCTCATGGGTCACGACGATCATCGTCATGCCGTCCTCCGCGAGACCGCGCATGACGTCCAGGACCTCGCCGACCAGCTCCGGGTCGAGCGCAGACGTCGGCTCGTCGAAGAGCATCAGCTTCGGCTCCATGGCCAGGGCACGGGCGATGGCCACCCGCTGCTGCTGGCCGCCGGAGAGCTGCGACGGGTAGTTCTTCGCCTTGTCGCCCAGGCCGACCCGGTCCAGGAGCCGCTCCGCGCGGGCCCGGGCCACGGCCTTCGCCTCGCCCTTGACCTGGACGGGTGCCTCCATGACGTTCTCGATGGCCGTCATGTGCGGGAACAGGTTGAAGCGCTGGAAGACCATGCCGATGTCCCGGCGCTTCAGGGCGACCTCGCTGTCCTTGAGCTCGTAGAGCTTGTCGCCCTTCTGGCGGTAGCCCACCAGATGCCCGTCGACGGAGAGCCGCCCGGCGTTGATCTTCTCCAGGTGGTTGATGCACCGCAGGAAGGTCGACTTGCCGGAACCGGACGGGCCGATCAGGCAGAAGACCTCTCGCGGGGCGACCTCCAGGTCGATGCCCTTGAGAATGTGCGCGGCGCCGAAGGACTTGTGGACGCCCTCGGCCTTCACCATGGCGTGCGTGGTCACTTGGCCACCTCCGAACGGCGGAGCATGTTCAGGTTGGCCCGCAGACGCTGCAGCGGGGTGGGCGGCAGGGAGCGCAGTGCCCCGCGGGCGTAACGGCGCTCCAGGTAGTACTGGCCG
Organism: Streptomyces sp. NPDC005181; assembly: GCF_040608395.1. NCBI lineage: Bacteria > Bacillati > Actinomycetota > Actinomycetes > Kitasatosporales > Streptomycetaceae > Streptomyces > Streptomyces sp. NPDC005181. The sequence continues at coordinate 43,908 of NZ_JBEXID010000006.1, read as the reverse complement.
ACGCTGAACACGCTGGTCAGGGCCAGGTACCAGATCGAGGCGACAAAGAGCATCTCCATCACCGCGAACGAGGTGGACGCGATGTCCTGTGCGCTGCGCAGCAGATCCTGGTACTGCACGGCCACGACCAGCGACGAGGTCTTGAGCATGTTGATGAACTCGTTGCCCGTCGGCGGGATGATCACCCGCATCGCCTGCGGGAGCACCACTCGCCGCATGGTCTTCGCCTGCGTCATGCCCAGTGCGTGGGACGCCTCGGTCTGGCCCTCGTCGACGGACTGGATGCCGGCCCGGACGATCTCCGCCATGTACGCGCCCTCATTGAGGCCGAGCCCCAGCAGGGCGGCCAGGAAGGGGGTCATGACATCGGTCATCTCGTCCCGGTAGAACCCGATGTCGAAGATCGGGAAGATCAGGGCGAGGTTGAACCAGATCAGCAGCTGCACATAGACCGGAGTGCCGCGGAAGAACCAGATGTACAGCCAGGCCACCCAGCCGGTCACCGGGTTCTTGGACAGCCGCATCACAGCGAAGACCACACCGAGCACCAGGCCCAGGACCATGGAGGCCACGCTGATCAGGACGGTGTGCCACAGGCCGGTGAGGATGCTGGAGTCGAACAGCTTCTCCGGCACGGTCGCCCAGCGCACATTGCCCTGCGAGAAGGCGTACCCGAGGGCCGTAAGGACGGCGACCACGACCAGCCCGCTGATCCAGCGCCCGACATGACGCACCGGGATCGCCTTGTTGGCCACAGGGGTGATCAGGTCCGGGGTGGGGGCCGCCCCGGACGGAACCTTGTCGATCTTGTCGTTCACAACGACTGCCCTTCAGCCGGTGCGTGGTTCACTTGCCGCCGTTGACGGCAGCTGCGGTGATGGCACCGTCGGCGGCGCCCCACTTGTCGAGAGCGGCCTTGTAGGTCCCGTCGGCGATGATCGCGTCCAGGGCGGTCTTGAGGGCGTCGCGGAGCTGCGTGTTCTTCTTGTCCACCGCGATACCGAACGGTCCGGCGTCCGACTTGTTGGCGACGGCCTCGAAGTCGTTGCCGCCGCCCGCAGTCTTGGCGATGTAGGCGGCGACCGGGGAGTCGTTCAGGTCGGCGACAGCGCCACCGGACTTGACGCGGGTCTGGGCCTCGGCGTCGCTGGAGAAGGCCTCGATGGAGATCTTCGTCTTGCCGTCCTTGGCGCACTTGGCCGACAGGTCCTTGGCGGCCTGCTCGTACGTCGTGCCGCGCTGGACAGCGAGCTTCTTGCCGCAGAGGTCCTCGACCGACTTGATGCCTTCCGGGTTGCCCTTCTTGACCAGGATGCCAGTGCTGGCGGTGAAGTAGTCGACGAAGTCGACACCGGTGCCGGTCTTCTTGCCCTTGTCGTCCAGACCCTCCTGGCGGGCCTTGGTGTCGCTCATGGCGGACATGACGGCGTTGTAGCGGCCGGTGGGCAGAGCGCCGAGCAGGGTGTCGAACGTTCCCGAGGTGAACTCGATCTTCACACCGAGCTGCTTGCCGAGGGCCGCGGCGATGTCGGGGTCGACGCCGACGATCTTGTCGCCCTGCTTGAACTCCATCGGAGCGTACGTGGCGTCCGTGCCGACCTTGATGACACCGGCCTTCTGGATGTCCGCAGGCAGCTTGTCGAAGAGCGGAGCGGTGCTCTTGGTGCCGCCCTCCGTCTTCGTGGCGCCCGAGTTCGTCTGGTCGCCGCAGGCGGTCAGCAGCATGGTGCCGGCGACCGCGATGGCGCCGACCGCAGCAATCCGGGACTTTGCGGTCGTACGACGAGTGGTGCGTGCGGTCATGATCGGGTTCCTCCGGCAGGTGTGGGTGGAGTTGCCAGGCGGTATGGCACACATCGTCGGATGTCGCCGCCTCGTGTGATTAGGGGCATCTTGCCATTCGGACTAGCCCATCCAGGGTGCCAGTCATGTCAAAATCGGGTAACGGGCGATCCCCGAACCTCAAGAGGCCGGTACACCAAGACCGGACCTTCTCTGGGGTTTCCCTCTTCCGGCCGGAGAATCTTCGGCGCGTCTCACATGGTGGCCCATATTTCGCGCATCAGCGGACTTGTCCAGATTTTCGACTATGAGGCACGTCACCGCGTCGGTGTGGACTCGTCCATGACGCGGTCCGTCCGGTAAGAAAGACGTTTACACCCCTCATCCGGGGCCCAGGGCGCGTGTGCGGCGCGCCCGCGCGTACGTACCTCCCCCTGCCGGGGCGGGCCAACCGCCCGGCGCAGGGACGTACACGGTGCCCGCCCACCCCTCCTCAATCAGGAGTGGCCACCCTCAAACGTTGAAGACTTAAGGGGTCAACACCATGGCAGCGGAGATCGTCAATCCTCGCAGCGACAGCAACACCGACAACAGCACCGGCAGCGCCACCGATGAGCCGTTCGATGCGGCCTTTGCGCTTCACCGCGGCGGGAAGATGGCCGTGCAGGCCACCGTCCCCATCCGGGACAAGGACGACCTGTCCCTCGCGTACACGCCCGGCGTCGCCAGGGTGTGCAGCGCCATCGCCGAGAACCCCGAACTGGTCCACGACTACACCTGGAAGTCGCAGGTCGTCGCCGTCGTGACGGACGGCACCGCGGTGCTCGGGCTGGGTGACATCGGCCCCGAGGCGTCCCTCCCGGTGATGGAGGGCAAGGCGATCCTCTTCAAGCAGTTCGGCGGCGTCGACGCCGTGCCGATCGCGCTCGCGACCACCGACGCGGACGAGATCGTCGAGACGGTCGTCCGCCTCGCACCGTCCTTCGGAGGGGTGAATCTGGAGGACATCTCGGCGCCCCGCTGCTTCGAGATCGAGCGCAAGCTCAAGGAGCGGCTCGACATCCCGGTCTTCCACGACGACCAGCACGGCACCGCCATCGTGACGCTGGCGGCCCTGCGCAACGCCGCGAAGCTGTCCGGACGGACCCTCGGCGACCTGCGCGGTGTCATCTCCGGCGCCGGTGCGGCCGGGGTGGCCATCGCGAAGTTCCTGCTGGAGGCGGGGCTCGGGGATGTCGCCGTGGCCGACCGCAAGGGCATCGTGAGCCGGGACCGTGAGGACCTGACGGACGTCAAGCGCGAGCTCGCGGAGCTCACCAACAGGGCAGGCATCTCCGGACCGCTGGAGACCGCACTGGTCGGCGCGGACGTCTTCATCGGTGTGTCCGGCGGTACGGTGCCGGAGTCGGCGGTCGCGTCGATGGCGCCCGGTGCGTTCGTCTTCGCCATGGCCAACCCGGACCCGGAGGTCCACCCCGACATCGCGCACAAGTACGCGGCCGTGGTGGCGACGGGGCGCTCCGACTACCCGAACCAGATCAACAACGTGCTGGCGTTCCCGGGCATCTTCGCGGGGGCGCTGCAGGTGCGGGCGTCCCGGATCACGGAGGGCATGAAGATCGCCGCGGCGCACGCGCTGGCGGATGTCGTGGGTGACGAGCTGGCCGCGGACTACGTGATTCCGTCGCCGTTCGACGAGCGGGTCGCTCCGGCCGTGACGGCGGCGGTTGCCGCGGCGGCGCGGGCGGAGGGCGTGGCTCGACGCTGAGGCTCGGGGGCGGGGCGGGGGCGCTTGTGGGGCCCGTTCCCCGACCCCGCCCCTTTTTTGCGTCCGGGGCGCCGTGCCCGGACCCCGCGCCCCGGACGCCGGCGAGGCCCGGATCTCCGCCTGCGAAGGTCCGCCGCAGGCGACCCGCACGCGCGGTACGTGTCACACCCGTGATCGGTTACGTCAGCGCGCCCCCCCGGCCTATCGTCAGGGCCATGTTCGCCGCCTACGCATCCCGCATCGACCGCGACCAGCCCCTCAACGGCCTTGAGCTGGGCGAGCGCCCCGCCCCCGAGGCGCGTCCCGGCTGGACCACCGTCAACGTCCGCGCCGCCTCCCTCAACCATCACGACCTCTGGTCGCTCCGTGGTGTCGGCCTCGCCGAGGACAAGCTGCCGATGATCCTCGGCTGCGACGCCGCCGGCATCGACGAGGACGGCAACGAGGTCGTCCTGCACTCCGTCATCGGCCAGACCGGGCACGGCGTCGGCCCGAAGGAGCCCCGCTCCATCCTCACCGAGCGCTACCAGGGCACCTTCGCCGAGCAGGTCACCGTTCCCAGCTGGAACGTGCTGCCCAAGCCGAAGGAGCTCACCTTCGAGCAGGCCGCCTGCCTGCCGACCGCCTGGCTCACCGCGTACCGGATGCTCTTCACCAATGCCGGGGTACGGCCCGGGGATTCGGTCCTTGTGCAGGGTGCGGGCGGCGGTGTCGCGACCGCCGCGATCGTCCTCGGCCGCGCCGCGGGCCTGCGCGTCTACGCAACCAGTCGCGACGAGGCCAGGCGCAAGCGGGCCGTTGAGCTCGGTGCGATCGAGGCGTACGAGCCGGGCGCGCGGCTGCCGCAGCGCGTCGACGCCGTCATCGAGACCGTGGGCGCCGCGACCTGGTCGCACTCGGTGAAGTCGCTGCGCCCCGGCGGCACCCTGGTCATCTCCGGTGCGACCAGCGGTGACCAGCCCTCGCACGCCGAGCTGACCCGGATCTTCTTCCTGGAACTGAAGGTCGTCGGTTCGACGATGGGGTCCAAGGACGAGCTGGAGGACCTGCTGGCGTTCTGTGCGACGACCGGTGTGCGGCCCGTCATCGACGAGGTGCTGCCGCTGGACCGGGTCCGTGAGGGGTTCGAACGACTCGCCGCGGGCGACCAGTTCGGGAAGATCGTACTCACTGCCTCCTGAAGCGGAGCACGGCCCGGAGCGTGTCAATCGTGGTTGACGCGGGTGTGATGTCAACGTAAGTTGACATCATGACCGAAGCAACGGATCTCGCCGCACGCGCCGGCGATCGTGACCCGCGCGTCGGGCTACGGGCCGTCGTCGCGCTGCGGCGGCTGCTGGAGCAGCTCGAAGCCGTCCAAGTCGGAAGCGCCCGCGTCCAGGGCTGGTCCTGGCAGGAGATCGCCGCCGAACTGGGCGTCAGCCGACAGGCCGTGCACAAGAAGTACGGGAGGAATTGATGTTCGAGCGATTCACTGCCGGTGCCCGCGCCACCGTGACCGGAGCCGTGGACCAGGCCCGAAGGGCGGGCTCCCGCTCCGTCACCGAGGAGCACATGCTGCTCGCCCTCCTGGATCGGCCGGGCAGCGGCCGGGCCTCCTTCGCCGTCACCGCGCTCGGCCTCACCGACCGTCGCGCCTCGGTGGAGGCGGCGCTCGCCGACGCGGCCCGCCGCGGCGGCCTGACCAAGGCCGATACGGACGCACTCGCCGGTATCGGCATCGATGTGACGGAGATCGTCGCCCGGGTCGAGGGCGCCCACGGTGAAGGTGCGCTGGCGGGCGACCGGAAGGACCGCCGCGGGCGGTCCGGGCGACCGCCCTTCAACCGTGGCGCGAAGACCGTCCTGGAGAAGTCCCTGCGGATCGCGCTCGGGCGCGGCGACCGGTTCATCGGCGAGGAACACATTCTGCTGGCGTTCACCGTCATCCCCGGTGTGGTCGCCGATGTGCTGGCGGAACACGGGGCGACGCAGGGGACGGTGACGCGTGCGCTCTACGGGGACGGGGGAGCGGAGGGGCAGGCCAAGGCAGGCTGAGGGGCGGGAGGGGCTGGGTTTTCCTCCGGCGGTGCGGGTGACCACGAGGTGGCATGCCCCGTCCGGCATGCCACCTCGTCCCGCTCACTGGGAGGCGTCGGGGCCCTTGCTGCCGGGGCCCTTGGTGTCGGTGTTCTTCCGCAGCAGTGCGCCGATGTGGGCCGCCGCCGTCGACAGGTGGCGGCGGGCCTCCGTCAGCTGGGTCTCCGTGACGCCCCGGTCCCGGGCCGCATCGCGGATGTCGTCGCGGAAGCGGTCCAGCAGACGGTCCAGATCACGGGCCGGGTCGCCCGTGCCGGCCGTGTCCTTGCTCCATTCGGGGTCCGCGTCGGCCGGATCCGGCTTGATGTACGGGGGCCAGCTGCCCGTTGCGGCGAAGCCGCCGAGGCGGCCGGTGATCTCGGCCAGGCCTTCCCGTACGCCGGTGGGCCAGTCGCCACGGGCGAAGTGCTCCTGGACCTGCCGGGCCGCGTTCTGCATCTGCTCGCGCGCCTTGTCCTGGGCCTCCTTGGCCTGGCGGCGGGCCTGCTGCGCCTCCTCGCGGGCGCGGCGCGACTCGTCCTTTGCCCGGCGGGCCTGCTCCTTCCACTCCTGCTTGGCCTTGCGCAGCTCCTCCTTGGCGGTGCGCCAGGCCTCGTTGTCGCCGAAGTCGCCGAAGTCGCCGAACGGGGATCCCCGGTCGCCCTTCGCGCCGGCCCCGGCGGCGGCGGTGTGCCGGGTCTCGCCGGCCGCCGCCCGCATCTCGCTGCGCAGCTTGCCCGCCGCGCCGCGCACGTCGTCCCGCATCTCGGCGGCCAGTTCGGAGACCGATTCGCGGATCTCCAGCTCCAGATCGGCCAGTTCGCCGGTGCGGCCCGCCAGTTCGGCGCGGCCCGCGTCGGTGATCGAGTAGACCTTGCGGCCGCCCTCGGTGGCATGCGTGACCAGGCCCTCGGCCTCCAGCTTGGCCAGCCGCGGATAGACCGTGCCCGCCGATGGTGCGTACAGGCCCTGGAAGCGTTCCTCCAGGAGCCGGATCACCTCGTAGCCGTGACGGGGGGCCTCGTCCAGGAGCTTCAGCAGATAGAGGCGCAGGCGCCCATGGGCGAATACGGGAGGCATGTCAGAGCACCTTTCCGGTCGGTTCGGCGTCGTGCGGATCTTCCTCGGCCGGTGGGCGGCGGAGTACGGCGATCGATCCCGAGACGGTCGTGGCCTTCAGCGTTCCCGTGCCGGCGCCCAGCGTGCCGGTGATTTTCTTCGCCCCCCACTGACCACTGACCAGCAGATCCTCGAAGCCGTTGGAGACGGCGCCGCTCGCCGTGCTCGCCTCGACCCTCGCGTCCGCCGGGTGCGGCAGCCGGATCGCCACCTCGCCGGAGACCGTGGTCAGCCGGATGTCCGTGGGCTTCCCGGTCGGGTCCAGGTCCAGCACCATGTCGCCGCTGACCGAATCGGCCCGTACGGAGGCCCCGGCGCCTTCGATGACCGTCAGATCGCCGGAGACCGACTTAAAGCGGAGGTCGCCGGTGACGGCCTGGGCCTCCACATTGCCGGAGACCGTGTCCGCGCGGACCGTGCCGGCGAGGCCGGCGAGTGTGGTGTCGCCGCTGACGCCGCGCACGTCCGTACGCCCTCGGATGCCGGAGACGAACGCCTGGGCGCCGACCACGCCGACCTCCACCGTCGACCCGGCGGGCACCGCGAGCGAGACGACCGCGCTGCGGTGCCATTCCTTGCGGTCGAACCACTTCAGGAAGCCGTGCCAGGGCAGGTCCTCGTAGGCGACGGAGAGGGCGCCGCCCTGCTGCGTCACGATCAGGGGTGGGCCCTCGACTCCGGAGATCTCCAGCCGGGCGGTCGGCTCCTCGGTGCCCACGACATTGACCGTGCCGTTGACGATGCGCACATTGAGCGACGTCACCGGCTCGTCGAAGGTCAGCTTCTGAGGCTCGGTGATGGCCCACGTCGACACAGGCATGGATCTGACCTCCCGGGGAACGCACCGCGACGCAACATATCGCGTCTCTTGCAGAACACGATATATCGCGAATTGGAGAAGTCAAGAGAGGATGGGATGGCCTGGATAGATCAAAACGCTCCAAATGTGGGCAAATGGCCCTACCGTGTGGGACATGAACGCGACGTCCGTGGGCGCGCTGCTGCTGTGCCGGGCCGAGCCCCGGTCCGTGCGGCCGGTAGCCCACATGCTGCGCGAGCGGATGCTGCTCGCACCCGCCGGGGACGAGTGGAGCGTCCTCGTCCCGGAGGGCACGCCCTGGCAGGACAGACAGGAAACTGGGAGCGGAGCCGACACGGAGGGGGACCAGCCGGTCGACAGTGTGCTGGGGGGCTGGGCCACCGCACTCGCGGTCGGTTCCACCTGGCCGGTCCTCGCGCTGTGGTGGGACGGTGACCGGGTCGGCTACACACTCGCGTCCGGCTTCCGGCGGCCCGTCGGCTACGTCTGGCTGGTGGACGGCACCCCGGCCGGGGAGGACGAGGCGATGCGCACGTTCGCCGCGCGGCTCGGCCTCGATCCCGTGCTGGACATTCAGGGACTCGAAGCGCTGACCCGCCCCGACCCCGAAGCGGACGCCCGCACCCGGCTGCGCGGGCTGCTCGCCGTCCTCGCCCGCATCGGAGTGACGCTCCCGCCGGGCCTCGAACCCGGCGAACCTGCCGACCGGCTGCACACCGCGGCCGACAGCCGGCCCGAAACGCAACGGATCGCGTGGGCGGGCTGGCGCGATGCGGTGGAGCTGGAACTCGACGCGGTCGAGAGCAGCGGCCTCGGCCCGTGGGTGCGCGGTACCAGGGCCCGTGCGCTCGCCGTCGCCCAGCTCGCCGCGGGTCTCCCACTCGTCGCCTGGGGGATCGGGCGCCGCAGCGGAGGGTGGGCCTGCGCGGGGACGCTGCTGCTCGTGCACGGTGCGGCCGGTCTTGCGTACAACCGGATCCGGGACGCCGGATCCTAGAGTCCGGGCGTCGCCCTACTCGTCGCCCTACTCGTCGTCCTCGTCCTCGTCGTCCAGCCGGGCCAGCCAGGTGGCGAGGCGCTCGACGGGCACCTCGAAGTCGGGGTTGAGATCGACGAAGGTACGCAGCTGCTCGGCGAGCCACTCGAAGGTGACCTCCTCCTCGCCACGTCGCTTCTCCAGCTCCTCGATGCCACGGTCGGTGAAGTACATGGAGGCAAGTTTAATGCCTGGTGAGCGCCCCCGAGCGGGCCGGGCGGGACTGTGCGGACGCCCCCCGGAACCGTCCTGTCCCGTCCCGGTGTCATGACCGATGTGCCTCGCGTCGGGCACGTACTGCCGTTAGCCTGCGGGGAGTTCGGGGAACGGGGGGTGTCATGAGCGACAGCGGGGCCCGTATTACGCGCATTGAGCTGCCGGACGGTACGCCGGTCTGGGCGCGCATCTCCGGGGCCGAGGAACTTGAGCGGCGGCCTGCCGGGAACGGACTGTCCTATACGGACACCGGCTTCCCGGACTTCGCCGACCAGGTGCAGGCCCGGGTGGAGAGCCTGCAGGGGGTGGTGATCGGCGTCGCGCGGTCGCTCGCCGAGCCGCTGCGGGCCGTGCGGCCGGACGAGGTCAGCGTCGAATTCGGTATCGAGCTCACCGCCAAGGCGGGCAAGGTCGTCGGGCTCCTTGCGGACGGGGAGGCCAAAGGCGCCATCAAGGTCACGCTCACCTGGAATGGCGGCGGACCGCCCGTCACGCCTCAGGTGCCCGCGCAGGCCGCCGCACCGGCCACGCCCCCGATCCCGTCCGCACCCCCGGCACCCCCGGCACCCCCGGCGCCTTCGGCTCCACCGGCTCACCCCGTACAACCGGAGCCCGCGCCCCCGTCGCCGTCCGCCGGGGCACCCACCCGCGCACCGGCGCATCCCGGCGGGGCCGCGACCGCTGACGGCGGCGGGTCATGACGCAGGAGACCGGCGGGGGCGCAGAGGGGGGTCCGGGCCAGGCGGAGGCTGCGCTCATGGACCTCGTGCGGGACGCCACCGTACGCATCCATCGCCCGGGTGCCGGGTATGCCACTGACGGACCCGGCCAGGGCTTCCTGGGAAGCGGCTTCTTCATCGCCCCGAGCTGGGTGCTCACGTGCGCGCATGTGGCCATGCGGGGGGAGGGGCGCGAGGTGAACGTGTTGTTCAGGGCCGATCCGTACAGCACCGAACTGACCGAGGTCCCCGGCATGGTGCTCGCCGCGCTGCCCGAGATCCGGCCGGCCGGGGCCATCGGCTGGCCCGCGCCCGACCTCGCGCTCATCCAGCTCCGGCGGCCCGTCGAACACACCTGTGTGTACGTCACCGAGCGCTCGGAAGCCATGCTCCGCGGCCGCAAGGTCCGCTGCGTGGGCTGGGCGCCCTCGCCGGGCGGCGGGCTGACCACGCTCAGCGGTGACTGCGAGGTGAAGGGCACATACGGCGGCTGGGCCGACGCCGACCAGCAGATCCGGCTCGACGGGGACTGGCTGGAGCTCGGGATGTCCGGCGGCCCCGTCGTGGACGTGGCCCGGGGCGAGGTCGTCGGCGTGATCAAGTCGCGGCTCGACGACCACCAGGGCGGCACCGCCGTCGGGATCGAGCGGCTGCGCTCCCTGACGGTGCCCGCCGGTCCCGTGGAGACCGAATCGGACGACACGTACCAGGCTGTCTTCCACGCCCACGACCGCTACCACGCCGACCGGCACAACAGCCCCGCCTCCACCGAGCGGACCTGGGCCGATGTGCAGAGCGACCTCCCCGGTCCGCCCGGCCGGGTGCTCAGCCCCAAGCGGCGGATCGACCTGCTGGGCAGGCTCGCCGAGTTCCCGCCCCCGGTCAGCACCCGCAATCTGCTGGCGCTGCTCGACGGCCTGCCCAACGTCCATGCGCGCGACCTCCGTCCGGCGCCGCGCGGCTGGCGCGACGGGCTGGGCGCGCTGTACGACGCCCGCGTCCGCGACCGTGACGCCGCGCTCGAACTGATCCTGCGCTACTGCATGGGCGTCCTCGCCGCCGAGCGCCCCTTCGACGTCCCCTCCACCCGGGCCGCCACGAAGTCGCTCTGGGAATGGGTGAAAAGGATCGCCGACGAGGACCTCTCCCGGGACTTCCGGCAGGAACTCGTACTGTACTGGCGCGCCGTCCGGCAGCGCCGGGACCAGGAGCACCAGCGGGCCACCGCCCCGACGGGCGGGCCGGCCCGGTACGGCGAACGCGCCTTCGTCCTGCTGGAGCTGGAGCCGCGCGGCTGGGAACGGGACCTGTACGACTGGCGGATCGGTGTCGTCCGCCCCGGCGGGGAGGTGCTGCCCGTCGCCGAGGACAGCCAGGGCACGGCGCTCGGCGCCCTGCCCGACCGGCTCGCCGCCCCGCTCGCCGAGGCGTTCCGGCGGTGCGACGAGCCGGACAGCCCCGCCGTGCTCCAGGTCGCGGTCGTACCCGCGCTGCTCGGCCTGGACGTCGACCGCTGGCAGGTGACCCCCGACGGGCTGCCGCTCGGGGTCGTACGCCCGGTGGTCGTCTGCCGCTCGGACCAGGGACCACCGACCGACGAGCTCGACCGGCTGCGCAGGATCCGCTGGAACAGCATCAGGAGCGCCGTGATGCAGGCCGAGGTGATCGACTGCGAGGACGGCATGGGGGTACGCGTACCGGAGGTGACGGCACTGCACACCCTGGCGCACGAGACTGTGCCGGTGCTCTGCCGGTACGGCGACCGGCCGGACCCCGAGACCACGGCCGGACTGGTGCGGGTGCTCGAAGGCGGCTTCGGCGTGGCCCTGTGGCGGCGGCGGACGGGGGAGACCGACGCGGTCTGCACGGAGTTCCACCGGCGCGCCGCCGACACCGTCGCGGAGGTCCGCACCTGCGACCGGCTGCCGCAGAAGATCCACGAACTGAGACAGGGTGTGCGCGCGGGGCGTACCGAGACGTACTGGTCGGACGGTATTGCCCTGTTCTATGACGATCCGCACCATTCGCTGCCCGGCTCGGGCCAACTCCTGGAGGCGCCGTGAACGGCCGCACCGATGCGCCCCTTACGGGGAAGTGCCCGGATCGCTACCGTGAGGCACGTTCGACGGCTGCCCCTCAGACAGGCCCTGGCGGACGAGTGACGACGAGGAACACGCTATGAGTGAACCCAGCGAGTGGCTCATCTACCGAGGGGCCGGCGAACCGCACGAGGGCATCGAACAGCTGCCGCCTCCGCCGCCCTGGCGTGACTTCGCAGGCCGCGGCGGACCGGACCCCGACGAGGACAGCGGCGACGGCGCGGACGGCGACGGCGGGGGCCCGCACACGGACGGCTCCGCCACCCGGCGCCTCGGCGGCCACCGGCACATCGCCGAACTCCACCGGCCCGGCGCCGAAGAGCTCGAAATGATCAACGCTGCGCTCTATCTGCGCCGTCCGCTGCTGGTCACCGGAAGCCCCGGCGCCGGAAAGAGCACGCTGGCCCATTCCGTCGCCCATGAGCTGAGGCTCGGCAGGGTCCTGCGCTGGCCCATCGTCAGCCGCTCCACCCTTCTCGACGGCCTCTACCACTACGACGCGATCGCCAGGCTGCAGGACGTGCAGATCGCCGCGCACCGCGCCGCCGCCGGAACGGCCGGGGCCGACGCGGCGGACAACGTCGGCAGCTACATCCGGCTCGGCCCGCTCGGTACCGCGCTGCTGCCCTCGGACCGGCCCCGGGTGCTCCTCATCGACGAGCTCGACAAAAGCGACATCGACCTGCCGAACGACCTTCTCAATGTGCTGGAAGAAGGCGAGTTCGGCATCCCCGAGCTGGAACGGATCGCCGACCGGCTTCCCGACGGCGAGGCCGAGGTGCTGACCGACGACGGCACGAAGGTGACGGTCAAGGGCGGCCGGGTGCAGTGCGCGGCCTTCCCGTTCGTCGTGCTCACCAGCAACGGCGAGCGCGACTTCCCGGCCCCGCTGATGCGCCGGTGCATCCACCTGGAGCTGGGCCGTCCCGACCATCAGCGGCTCGCCACCTTCGTGCGGGCCCACCTGGGGGACGAAGCGGCGCGCTCCGGGGACGACCTCATTGCCCATTTCCTGGAGCGGTCGCGCAGCGAACTCCTCGCCACCGACCAGTTGTTGAACGCGATCTACCTGACCGACGCCGCCGCCCCGGCCGGTCGGGACCGGCTCGCCGACCTGCTCATCCAGCGACTCGACCGGCCGAGGTGATGCGCTGATGCCGGACGCCGCGGCACGGCACGGGCCGGACAGCGGCCCACTCCCGGGCTCAGGAACCGGCCCGGTACCGGAAGAGGGTGCGCCGGAGCCGTACGACGGAGGTCTGCTGCCCGCGCTCGTCGCCCGGCTGCGCGAGGCCGGGCTCGACCCGGACGCCGAACAGCTCTGCGACGCCCTCTGGCTCGCCCGGTGGACCCGCCGGGCCGACGGACCCGAGGGGGAGGAGGGGCAGGACAGCGCCACCGGCGGTTCCTCGCGCGACCGGCTGCCCGGCGAAGGGCCGGCCACGCCGACTGCCCGGCCCGCGACCGGCAGCAGCGCCACCGCGGACACCGCACCGGACGACGGCCGCACGGAACAGGAGGACCCCGGTGACGCCGGCCGCCGCGTCGCCCTGTACCCAGTACCGCTGCCGCAGGCCGCGGTGGAGGGCGAAGGGCGCACCGGCGAGGAGGACGGTCCGCGCGGCCGCCGACGCCGCAGCGCCGCCCCCCTCACTCTCGGCGTGCCCGCCGCCCCCGCGCTCCCTGCACCTCTCGAACTCCAGCGCGCTTTACGCCCGTTGCAGCGCTACCGCCCTGCCGTGCCACCCGCGCGCCGCATCCTGGACGAGACGGCCACCGCCGAATTGAGCGCACGCGCGGGCGGGTTGATCATTCCGGTGTTCCGAGGAGTCTCCCGGGCCGACGCGCTCCTGCAGTTCGTCATGGACGCCTCGTCGTCGATGCGTGTCTGGGACCGGATGTTCGTTGAACTCCAGCAGATCTTCGGACAGTTGGGGGCTTTCCGGGATGTACAGGTGCGCTATCTGCACCGCGGGCCCGATGGCTCCTGTGCGGTCAGTCGCAGTGCCGACCCGGCCGCCGCACCGTTGAACTCGGCGGACCGGCTCAGCGATCCGACCGGCCGCCGCGTCACCGTCCTCGTCAGCGACTGCGCCGGACCGCTCTGGCACAGCGGACGCGCCCACCGACTGCTGCACCAGCTGGCCCGGCAGGCCCCGACCGCCGTACTGCAGCCGCTGCCGCAGCGCATGTGGAACCGCACCCGGCTGCCGGTCACCTACGGCGCGCTCTCCCGCGGCGAAGGGCTCTCCGGCGCCGCGACCCTCAAGATCACCGAGGAGTCCGGCGGTGTGCCCACCACCCGTCCCGGCGCCCTTGCCGTCCCTGTGCTCCCACCGGTGGCGGGCGCGTTGGCCGCCTGGGCGAGGCTGCTCTCCGGCACCGGCGCGGGCCGGATCTCCGGAGCGGTCGGCTGGGTCAGGGCCGACCAGCCTGCGGCCCCCACGCTGCGCCCCGGCGACCGGTTGTCCTCGCTCCAGCTGGTCAGCCGCTTCCGCTCGGCGGCCTCCCCGGTTGCCGGACAACTGGCGGTCTATCTCGCCGCGGCCCCGCTCTATCTGCCGGTGATGCAGCTGGTCCAGCGGACGATGCTGCCCGACTCGGGCCCCTCCGAGCTTGCCGAAGTGCTGCTCAGCGGACTGCTGTCGCGCAGCAGGGCCGACGGTCCGGGCAGTGGGCAGTGGTACGGGTTCGCGCCCGGCGTCCAGGAGGCGCTGCTCGGCCCGCTGGGCCGGGACGAGGCGTTGCTCGTGCTCAAACACTGCTCGGAGTATGTGGAGCAGCGGTTCGGCAAGGGCGGGCCGAACTTCCCCGCACTGGCCTTCGCACAGCTCGGGGAGAGCCGGGGCGCCTCCTCGTACGTCACGGACATCGGGCCGCGCACGCACGACAGCAGCTTCGGGGCATTCGGCGGTAACGGGGAGAACGGCGAGAACGAAGAGGGGGACGAAAACGGGGAGAGCGGTGGAAGCGGGTCGCGCGTCCCGCACCCCTTCGCCGAGGTAGCGGCCCGCGTACTGGAGCGATTCATGCCACTGCCCGAGCAGTTCGCGCTCTACGGCGAGCACGCAGGCACCGATGCCACCGACCGCACGACGAACGCGGCGGTGCAGAGCGCCCGCGCGCTCCTGCGGCAGTTCGAGTCGGACAGCATGGTGCAGTACCTGATCGACGCGGTGCAGCTGCTGCGGGGCGCCGCTGAACGCGAGCCGTACCCGGGCGCCGACCCCGAGCTGTGGGCCGAGTACGCCCGCTGTGTGCTGCGGCTGTGGGAGTTTCAGGGCGGCGGCGACCTGCTGCGCGAGGCCGAGCATGCCGCGGAACTCGCCGCCGAGCAGCCCGGGGCGGTACGCGAACGGGCTGTACTGGCCAAGGTGCTGCACGCCGCGGCCGACGACCGGCGGCGGCGCGGCGACCGGCGCGGGGCGCTGAGCCTCCTGCGCCGCGCCGACGCCGAGTACACGGTCGCCTGTGCGGCGCCCGGACTCGACCCCGCCGAAGCGCTGCGGCTCACTCTGGAGCGGGTGCGGGCGATGGAGGCGCAATGGCGGCTCAGCGGCGACAGCTCCCTGCTGCAGGGGGCGGTCGGCATGCTGGAGGCGTTCGCCGATGTCTGGCCCGACCAGGAGAACCGCCCGATGAGCCTGCCGCTGGCGCACGGCCGCACGCTGCTGCACCTGGCCCGGGCGACCGCCGACCCCGAGCAGTCCCGGCTCTATGCGGGACAGGGGGCCCGCTCGCTGCGCAAGGTGCTCGCCGGGGAGGGGGGCGCGCAGACCACGGGCACGCAGACACGGATCCTGCTGGACCTGGTGGATGCCCTGCTGGCCTCGGGCGCCGAGCCCGACGAGGCAGAGACCCTGGTCGAGCAGGCACTGGCAACCGTACGCGACCAGCGCACGCGCGCCTTGCTGCAGCTCAGAGCGGGCCGGGTCTGCGTGGCCCGGTACGAGCACACCGGTGACGCGGACGAACTCGGCCTCGCGGCAGAGTGGTTCGGCCGGGCCGCCCGCGGTATGCCGCGGGACTCCCGGGCCCACGCGGATCTGCTCGCCGAATGGGGCGAGATCATGCTGCGCCGCGCCGAACTGCCCGACGGGCGGCCGTACATCGGCACGGCAGTGCGCATCCTGCGCGACTGCCGCACGGAGACCCCTTCGGACAGTAACAGCCAGGCGGGCCGGCTGCTCATGCTCGGCCGGGCCCTCATGCTGCGGCACCGGGCCACCGAGGACCGGGTCGATCTGCGGGAGGCCGAGCATCTCTTCGGGCTCGCGGCCCGGGAAGCACGCGATCCGCTGACCGCCGCCCGCTGCCTGCTGGAACTCGGCCGGTCGCACGTCGACGCGTACCACGTGCTGCACCGGCCGACCCGTCTGGACGAGGCGGCCGAGGCGTTCCGGGACGCCGCCGAATCGGCCCGGACGGCCGCAGCCGAGCAGGAGAATCCGCAACAGTTGCTACAAGCAGTGGAGTTGAGTGCTCAGGCCAACCACTGTCGGGGTATGACGTATGAAGAAGCAGGCCGGCCCCGAGCGGCACGCGAGGCCTACCGGGCGGCCGCCCAGGAGTGGCGCACGATGCCGGACGGCGGCGGCGCGGCGGCTGAGTCAACCGCAGCCCGCCTTGCCGAACTTGAGCGATGAGCGCACAACGGTGTGCGCTCGAAGCCGGAACACCAGGTGCCTTGCGCCCACGGACGAGCGCAGGGCAGTGAGCCGAGTACGACGGTAACCGGGAGCGGTGATGAGCGTGTCCGCACGCAAGGACGAGGCAAGCCCGATGCAGGCGCCGGAGGGCGGCACAGGGGTCCTCCCCGACCTGCTGGAGATCGATCTCGAGACGCTGCGCACCGTGGACCATCCGGTCCTCAGGGCGGTGATCGAGGACCTGCGCGGTCGTTCCGAACGGCCGGGGGAGATGCTGTGGGGTTTCCAGAGCGCCCTTTGAGCGGTCGGGCCGGGCGCCCCGGCAGGGAAGCCGACCCGTGCCGGGCGGGCGACCCGGCCGGTTTCGGCCGTCCACCCCAGCGAACAGGGCAACCTCGCCGCGGCGGTGTTTGCGGTACCGCCGGGCCAGAGAGACTCCCCTCGACGGCGGGGGCCGTCCGGCAGGGCGTGCCGTGGGTCGCACAGCGAGGGGGCCGGCGTGTCTCGACAGACGACCACGCGCGCGCCGTCTGACACCTGGCCCGAACGCCACGACGCGGTGCCCTTCGGGCAGTTCATCGTCAAGATGCACGGCCGCTGCAACCTCGCCTGCCGGTACTGCTACCTGTACGCGGGTCCGGACCGGACCTGGCGGGACCGCCCGGCCGCGGCGCCGGCCGATGTCCTGGAGCGCACCGCGTCCCGCATCGCCGAGCACGCCGCAGCCCACCGGCTGACCGAGGTGGCCCTCGTCCTGCACGGCGGCGAACCCCTGCTGGTCGGCGCCGAACGGCTCGCGGCCTTCACCGACCGGGTCCGTGAGGGGCTTCCCGAAGGCTGCGTCCTGCACACCACCGTGCAGACCAATGCCACGCTGCTCACCGACGCCGGGATCGCGACCCTGGCCGGCGCGGGCATCCGGGTCGGCATCAGCCTCGACGGAGGTCTGCCCGCCCACAACACCCAGCGCGTCGACCATGCGGGCCGCCCGTCCTGGCCCGCCGCCCTGCGGGGCGCACGCCTCCTTGCCGACCACCACCCCGAGGCCTACGCAGGCATTCTCACCGTGGTCGACCTGCAGAGCGATCCCGTCGAGATGTACGCCTCGCTCCTCGACCTTCGCCCGCCCACCCTGGACCTGTTGTTGCCGCACGGGAACTGGTCAGCTCCGCCCCCCGGTCTGACCGGCGTCCGGCCGCAGGACGCCACGGCAGCGAGAGTGCAACGGACCGGCGGCCGGCCCACCCCGTACGGCGACTGGCTGTGCGCCGTCTTCGACCGCTGGTGGCCGGCCGGACGACGCGAGACCCGGATACGGCTCTTCGAGGAATGTCTCGCGCTCCTGCTCGGGCTGCCGGCCGCGGCCGAGGCGCTCGGACTCGACTCGCTCAACGCCGTGGTCGTGGAGACCGACGGCTCGATCGAACAGGTCGACTCCCTCAAGTCGGCCTACGACACGGCAGCCGCCACCGGACTCGACGTCTTCCGGCACAGCTTCGACCGGGCCCTGCGCCACCCGGGGGTCGCCGCACGTCAGGCGGGCGCCGGTGCACTCGCCGCCACATGCCGTTCCTGCCCCCTGCTCACAGTCTGCGGCGGCGGTCACTACGCCCACCGGTACCGCGCCGGACACGGCTTCATCAACCCCTCCGTCTACTGCGCCGACCTCGACCGGCTGATCCGCCATGTCGCGGCCGGGCTGTCCGGTGCGACCGCGGGAGCCCCCGCATGACCTCCGCCGTCCCCGACCGGTTCCTGCGCGAGCTGGGCCGGACGGGGGGAGGGCCTGAGGCGCTCGATCTGCTCGCCCGGGACCAGTACACCCGCAGGCTCGCCTCCCTGCGGGCGCTGCTCGACGCCGCCGGACAGGCGCCCGCGGACGTCTGCCCCGCCGACCGGCTCGACCGGCTCCACGCACACTGGACGCTGCTGGCGGCGGCGGAGCGAGCCGACCGGGACGCCGCGCGATCAGTGCTCTTCTATCCGCTGGTGGGCCCATGGGTCCGCGGTTGCCTGTACGGTCTGCTCTCCGGACGGGGCGGACCGGTGCTGCGAGCGGATCTCTCGCACCTGGGAGCCGTCGCCGCGTCGGCGGCCATCCGGTCCGCGCTGCCCTTCACCGCTCGGCTCACCGCCGTCGCCACCACGCTGCCGCTGCCGACGCTCGGCTCGTTGCGCACGCTCCCGGGCGAGGCCGACCTCCACTTCGACGGAGAGCGGCTGACGGTACGACAGAGGGACGCGACGGACCTTGTCGTCCGGTTCGGCGGCCGCGCGGCCGAACCAGCCGACCCGCGCTGGCTGCCCCTGCTCGCCCTTCCGGCCCTGGTGGCGGGCGGTGTCCTCGTGCCGCTCGACGACCTCGACCCCTACCGCACGTCCGGCAGCGGGCAGCGCCGCCACGGTCTCGGCGACGCCGCCCCGCGGGACACCGGGGAACAGGGCGCCTGGGCGGCGTCCTGGTCGCGCGTGACGCCCCTGCTCCGCATCGGGGGCGCTCACCGGCTCGCCGAGGCGGCCGCCCTGCTGCGGTCTCTGGTCCCCCTCACGCCGCCGCCCGGATCCGGCGGTGCCGGTGACGGGGCCGCCCACTGCAGCGGTACCCGCCGCGAGGCGTTCGGCGCCGTCCTGAGCAGCAGGCCGGCCTCCCCGGTCCTGCTGGCCTCGACGCTCGTGCACGAACTTCAGCACACCAAACTGGCCGCGCTCGCCGCGCTGGTTCCGCTGCACCGCGAGGACACGGCCCCGCGTCACTTCGCGCCCTGGCGACCCGACCCCCGGCCCTTCGACGGGCTGCTCCAGGGCGCGTACGCCCATCTCGCGCTCGCCGACTTCTGGCAGCGGTGTGCACTCGGCGCGCAGAGCACCGGGTTGCGTGACCTCGCCTGGACCGAACACACACGCAGCCGGGAGCAGAGCGGTGCGGTTCTGCCGGTCCTCGCCGGGTCCGGCGCGCTCACCCCGGAGGGAAGGGTCGTCGTCAATGAACTGATCACGCTCTACCACCGTCTGGCGGATTGTCCGCCGCCGACAGGCCATCTGGCCCGCGCGCGCGCCTATGTGAGCACGGCCCGCGTGATATGGCAGCAGAGGAACGACTCCGGTCGTGTGTGACGGCGGCCCCCGCGTGGCAGTGATTCACCGTCACCGACCTTTCCTGATGATAAGTTGGTAGGGCTTGTAATGATGCAGGGAGACGGCTGAATGCCCCTAGCAGGTAAGCAAGTTGAAGCATCGGGGACGCAATCTGTCACGATCAGTTTCGCCGGATTCAACCGAGCCTGGGCAGCCTGGATCGGGGACCGTCTCGAACGGCGCGGAGTGCGTGTCTTCTATCAGCGCTGGGATCCGCAGGACGATGCCACGCTGGAGGAATCGCTCCAGGACCTGATGCTTGCTCCGGGGCGCATTCTCGTCGTCCTCAGCGAGTGGTACTTCCAGCTCGGTCCCCGGAGCCATGACGAGTGGAACAGGGCGCTGCGGAACGTCGTCGCACTCGACCGCGAGCGCTTCGCGGCGGTCTCGCTCACCACGGCGGCGCTGCCTGCCGCCACCTCCGTCTTCGGAGCCGCCGATCTCACCAACGTCGGCGCCGCCGAGGCCGAACGCCGCATGCTGGTCAGTCTCTCCCTGCCCACGGACCCGCTGCCCGACCAGGCGGACACCAGGCCCGGGCCGCGTTTCCCGGCGGACACCCCCGAGGTCTGGGGCGGAGTTCCCCGCCGCAACACACGCTTCACCGGACGCGAGCGCCTGTTGGGCGACACCTATCACGCGTTCCAGGGCGCCGGGCGGGGCGCCGGTGTCGTCACGTTCCACGGGATGTCCGGCGTGGGGAAGACGCAGCTGGCCGCCGAGTACGTCTACCGGTTCGGCTCCGAGTACGACGTGGTCTGGTGGGTACCGGCCGACCGGCGGGCCCTGTACCGCCAGAAACTCGCCGAACTCGCCCCCGAACTCGGTCTGCCCACCGGCGCCGAGTACGGCGAGCGGCTCCGGGCGGTCCGCGATTCCCTGCGGCGCGGCGATCCGCATTCCCACTGGCTGCTCGTCCTGGACGGCGCCGACGAACCCGAGCACATCTGGGACCTGGTACCGACCGGCCCCGGCCATGTGCTGATCACCTCGCGCAACCCGGAGTGGGGCGAGCACAACAGCAATCTCGTCGAGGTCCCGGTCTACAGCAGGGACGAGTCGGTCTCGTTCATCCGCCGCCGTGCACCCCGGCTGACCCCTTCCGACGCGGACCGGCTCGCCGAGGCCCTGGAGGATCTGCCCCTCCTGCTCGACCAGACGGCAGGCTGGCTCAACGACTCCGACATGTCGGTCGAGGAGTACATCGAACTCCTGGGCGGAGGCATCGACCAGGATGTGGTCAAGGTGTCCGCGGACTTCCCGCTGGCCTTCCAGACCGCCTGGTCGATACTGCTGAACAAACTCAGGGAGACCGTCCCCGAGTCCGTCGACCTGCTGCGCCTGTGCAGCTTCTTCGCGCCCGGTTCGATTCCGGTGCGGCTGCTGAAGGACATGCCCTCGGGCGATCTGCCCGAGCAACTGGCCGGGCTGATGAACGACCCGCTGCTGTGGAACCGTGCCATCAGCCAGCTCCGCCAGTACTCCGTGGTCCGCCTGGAGTCCCACGAGTCCTCGGACGACGAGGTGTCCATCGCCGGGGAATCGGTCTACCTGCACCGCATGGTGCACCAGATCATCGGCAAGGACATGCCCGAGCGGGACCGGGAGGAGTTCGCCGGCGTCGTACGGCGCGCGCTCACTGCGGCGGACCCCGGCCGGCCCATCGACTCCCGGCAGTGGCCCGCCTACGCCGAGATCACACCGCACCTCAAATGGGCCGATGTCCTGCGCAGCACCGATCCTGCTGTGCACACCCTGGTGCTCAACTGCCTGCGTTACATGTACTTCTCCGGGGAGTACCGGGCGGGCATCAAGCTGGCCGGGCGGGCCATGACCGCCTGGAAGGAACTGCTCGGCGAGAACCACCCGCGGATCTGGGACCTCAGCTACAACTACGCCAACCTGCTGCGGTCCGTGGGCAACTACGCGGAGACCGCAGCCATGGAGCAGGCCGCGGTGGATCATCTGCGCAGGGAGCGGGGCGAGAAGGACCTGGAGTTCCTGCGGGCCTGCAACGGCCTCGCCGCGGATCTCCGAGGGCTCGGCAGGTACGTGGAAGCCTGGGAGATGTCCCAGCGGCTGCTGGAGTCCTACCGCGAAATCCTCGGCGAGGACTCCCGCACCATCACCGCCCAGAACAACCTGGCCATTTCGCTCCGTCTGCTCGGCCGCTACGAGGAATCGCGGGACCTCAACCGGAGCACCCTGGACAAGCACAGGGACCGCCTGGGACACCGCCACGGCTGGACGCTGAGCTCCGAGATCAACTACTCGACCGATCTGCGGCTCCTGGGCCGGTACGCCGAGGCCGAGTCCCTCCAGACGCGAAGCACCCGCATGCACCACATTGTCCTGGGCCAGGACAATCCGCAGACGCTCCTGTCCGAACACAATCTGGCCCTGTGCCTCTACCGCGGTGGTGACCGGACCGCAGCGGCGTCCCTCTTCACCCGCGTACTCGAGCGCAGCGAACGGGTGCTCGGCGAGGACGACCCCCTCACCATGATGTTCGCGGCCGGACAGAGCTGCTTCGCACGCGAGCACGCGGACATCGACCAGGCGAGGGCGATAAGCGAACGCGTCATCGACGGGTACGTACGGATGCTCGGCGAGAACCACCCGTACGTAGCGGGGGTCCGTTCCAACCATGCCCTGATCCTGCGCAACGTCGGAGAACGGGAGCAGGCGCACGTCCTGGGCGAGAACGCGCTCCTGGACATGACGCGCGCCGTCGGTGAGAACCACCCGTGGACCCTCGGCGTCGCCATCAATGCCTCGGCGCTGCGCAATCTCGTGGGTGAGCCGGAGTCCGCGGCGGCCCTGACGGAATCGGTCATCGTGCGTGCGGCCGAGGCGCTCGGCCGCACGCATCCGCTCAGCCTGTCCGCCCGCATCGCGTACGCGGCGGATCTGCGCGGCACCCGGGACCGGCGGCGGGCCGACAAGGTGGAGAGCGAAGCGCTGGGCGACCTGGTCTCGACGCTGGGGGCGCAGCACGTGCACACGGTCTCGGCGCGTTCACGCAACCGGCCCTTCTGGGATTTCGAGCCGCAGCTGATCTGACGTCCCGCCGGAGACCGCCGCACCCCGCACAGACCGAAGGGCCCGGCACCGCGAGACGATCGCGGTGCCGGGCCCTTCGGTTCGTACGTCTGCCGGTCAGGCCTCGAAGACCTCGGCGACCAGCTGAGCCTGCTCCGCCTGGTGCCGCTTGGCCGAGCCGACCGCCGGGGACGAGCCGTGCGGCCGCGAGATGCGGCGCAGGCGCTCACCGTGCGGGACGTCGGCGCCGACGGCGAGGTCCAGGTGGTCGATCAGGTTCAGGGCGATGAACGGCCAGGCACCCTGGTTGGCCGGCTCCTCCTGGGCCCACAGGTACTTCTCGGCGTTCGGGTACTTGGCGATCTCGGCCTGGAGCTCGGCACCCGGCAGCGGGTACAGGCGCTCCAGACGGATGATCGCCGTGTCCGTGACACCGCGCTTCTCGCGCTCGGCCTCCAGGTCGTAGTAGACCTTGCCGGCGCAGAAGACAACCTTGCGGACCGCATTCGGGTCGACCGAGTCGTCGCCGATCACCGGGCGGAAGCCGCCGGTGGTGAACTCCTCCGCCTTCGACGCCGCCGCCTTGAGGCGGAGCATCGACTTCGGGGTGAAGACGATCAGCGGCTTGTGGTGCGGGTTGTGCACCTGCCACCGCAGGAGGTGGAAGTAGTTCGACGGCAGCGTCGGCATGGCGACCGTCATGTTGTCCTGCGCGCACATCTGGAGGAAGCGCTCCGGGCGGGCGGACGAGTGGTCCGGGCCCTGGCCCTCGTGGCCGTGCGGCAGCAGCAGCGTGACGCCGGAGGTCTGGCCCCACTTCTGCTCGGCCGAGGAGATGAACTCGTCGACGACGGTCTGCGCGCCGTTGACGAAGTCACCGAACTGGGCCTCCCAGATGACCAGCGACTCCGGGCGGGCCAGCGAGTAGCCGTACTCGAAGCCCATCGCCGCGTACTCGGAGAGCAGCGAGTCGTAGACGTTGTAACGGGCCTGGTCGTCGGTCAGGTAGAGCAGCGGGGTGTAGTCCTCGCCGGTCACCTGGTCGACGAGGACCGCGTGACGCTGACCGAAGGTGCCGCGGCGGGTGTCCTGGCCGGCGAGCCGGACCGGGGTGCCCTCCATCAGCAGCGAGCCGATGGCCAGGGTCTCGCCCATGCCCCAGTCGATTGTGTCGTTCTCCACCGAGGCGGCACGGCGCTGCATCTGCGGCATCAGGCGCGGGTGGACCGTGATCCGCTCCGGGATGTTGACCTGGGACTCGGCGATCCGCTTCACGACCTCCTGGGAGACCGCGGTGGTGACGGCGACCGGGAATTCGGGCTGTGCCTCCGGGACATGGGTCTGAGCCGGGTGCGAGGATGTGGCTTCGCGGACCTCCGCGAAGACCTTCTCCAGCTGGCCCTGGAAGTCCTGGAGCGCCTGCTCGGCCTCTTCCAGCGTGATGTCGCCGCGACCGATGAGGGACTCGGTGTAGAGCTTGCGCACCGAGCGCTTCTTGTCGATCAGGGTGTACATCTGCGGGTTGGTGAACTCCGGGTTGTCGCCCTCGTTGTGACCGCGGCGGCGGTAGCAGATGAGGTCGATCACGACGTCCTTGTTGAACGCCTGGCGGAACTCGAAGGCGAGACGGGCCACCCGGACGACGGCCTCGGGGTCGTCGCCGTTGACGTGGATGATCGGCGCCTCGATCATGCGCGCCACGTCGGTGGCGTACATCGAGGAACGCGACGACTCCGGGGCGGCGGTGAAGCCGACCTGGTTGTTGATCACCACGTGCACGGTGCCGCCGGTGCGGTAGCCGCGCAGCTGCGACATGTTGAGCGTCTCGGCGACGACGCCCTGGCCCGCGAAGGCCGCGTCGCCGTGGAGCGCGACGGGCAGGACCGTGAAGTCCGTACCGCCCTTGTTGATGATGTCCTGCTTGGCGCGGGCGATGCCCTCCAGGACCGGGTCGACCGCCTCCAGGTGCGAGGGGTTGGCGGCCAGCGAGACCTTGATCTGCTCGCCGTCCAGACCGGTGAAGGTGCCCTCGGCGCCCAGGTGGTACTTCACGTCGCCGGAGCCGTGCATCGACCGCGGGTCGAGGTTGCCCTCGAACTCCCGGAAGATCTGCGCGTACGACTTGCCGACGATGTTCGCCAGGACGTTCAGCCGGCCGCGGTGGGCCATGCCGATGACGACCTCGTCGAGGCGGGCCTCGGCGGCGGAGTCGATGACGGCGTCGAGCAGCGGGATGACGGACTCGCCGCCCTCCAGCGAGAACCGCTTCTGGCCGACGTACTTGGTCTGCAGGAATGTCTCGAACGCCTCGGCGGCGTTGAGGCGGCGCAGGATCCGCAGCTGCTCCTCGCGCTCCGGCTTCGGGCGCGGACGCTCCACCCGGTCCTGGAGCCACTTGCGCTGCTTCGGGTCCTGGATGTGCATGAACTCGATGCCGGTGGTGCGGCAGTACGACTCACGCAGCACACCGAGGATGTCGCGGAGCTTCATCATCGTCTTGCCGGCGAAACCGCCGACCGCGAAGTCCCGCTCCAGGTCCCACAGGGTGAGGCCGTGCTCGGTGATGTCCAGGTCGGGGTGCTTGCGCTGGCGGTACTCCAGCGGGTCGGTGTCGGCCATGACGTGGCCGCGGACCCGGTAGGAGTGGATCAGCTCGAAGACCCGCGCGGCCTTGGTGACGTCGTCGTCGTGCGAGGCGTCGATGTCCTTGAGCCAGCGGACCGGCTCGTAGGGGATGCGCAGCGCCTTGAAGATCTCGTCGTAGAACTCGTTCTCGCCGAGCAGCAGCTGGGCCACGATCCGCAGGAACTCGCCGGAGGCGGCGCCCTGGATGACCCGGTGGTCGTACGTCGAGGTCAGCGTCATGACCTTCGAGATGCCCAGCTTGTTCAGGGTGTCCTGGGACGTGCCCTGGAACTCCGCCGGGTAGTCCATCGCGCCGACACCCATGATGAGGCCCTGACCGGGCATCAGGCGGGGCACCGAGTGGACGGTGCCGATGCCGCCGGGGTTGGTCAGCGAGGCGGTGACTCCGGTGAAGTCGTCCATGCCGAGCTTGCCGATGCGGGCGCGGCGGACGATGTCCTCGTACGCCTGCCAGAACTCGAAGAAGTTGAGCGTCTCGGCCTTCTTGATGGCCGCGACGACCAGCTGGCGGTCGCCGTTCGGCTTCACCAGGTCGATGGCCAGACCGAGGTTGACGTGCTCCGGCTTGACCAGGGTCGGCTTGCCGTCCTTCTCCGCGAAGGAGTAGTTCATCGACGGCATGGCCTTGAGGGCCTGCACCATCGCGTACCCGATGAGGTGCGTGAAGGAGATCTTCCCGCCGCGGGCGCGCTTGAGGTGGTTGTTGATGACGATGCGGTTGTCGAAGAGCAGCTTCACCGGAATGGCGCGGACGGACGTGGCCGTCGGCAGTTCCAGCGAGGCGTTCATGTTCTTCGCAACGGCGGCGGACGGACCGCGCAGCGTCACGTACTCGGGGCCCGCGGCCACCGCGGTGGCCGGGGCCGCCTTGGCGGGGGCCTTCGCGGCCGGAGCGGCGGGCGCCGCGGGCGCGGCCTTCGCCGGAGCGGCCGGAGCGGCAACCGCAGGGGCCGCCGGGGCGGCGGGTGCGGCAGCCGGGGCCGGAGCCTGGGCCACGGGCTGCGCAGGAGCGGCCGGCGCGGCGTGGTTGGTCAGGGCCGGTGCGGTGGCGGCCTGGGCCGGAGTCACCGCAGCCCCCGCGGCTGCGGCGCCGGGAACGGGCTTGTCCGCCGTGCCGGACGTACCCGGCTTGTAGTCGGCGAAGAAGTCCCACCAGGCGCGATCGACCGAACTGGGATCCTGGAGGTACTGCTGGTAGATCTCGTCGACGAGCCACTCATTGGGGCCGAACGCGGCAGCCGGGTTCGAGCCCGGGCTGGCTTGGTCGGTCGAGATGCTCGAGTTACTGGGGGACTGAGACGACACGGCGGCAACCGCCCTCTTCCGCTTCACAAGGTGATGGACAGCGGAAATCAAGGCTACGCCTCCTTGACCGTTCCATGCAGACCGGGCCGGTCTTCGTCGTGCAAGTCACATCAAAGAGCGGGTTTCGGCGCTGGAAATGGCGGGAAAACAAGCGTGGTTCCGCTTCACTCCGGGTACGCGTGGCCGCGGCTACGGCCACGTGGACCATATCCCCTCGTGGGACGACACGTAGAACGTGCCCTTCCGGTTCGAACCCTAAGTCAACTGCGCGGTTGAGGGATCCCCGGAAGAGTGACCTGGATGCGGCAACCGCGAGCCGATTCGGCCACTCCGATGCGACCGCCGTGCAGATCCACGGCCCAACGGGCGATCGCCAGGCCCAGACCCGTACCGCCGTCACTGCCCGGACCGTGCGGGGACGGCACCTCGCCACGGTTGAAACGCTCGAAGACCCGGTGCCGCTCGGACTCCGGAATGCCCGGACCCTCGTCCAGGACCTCAAGATCCAGCGACTCCGGCAGTGCGCCGCGCCGCGCCCGCACCGTGACCCGGCCGTGCGGCGGACTGTGCTTGACCGCGTTGTCGATCAGATTGGCCACCACCTGGTGGAGCCGCTCCGCATCCGCGTGCGCGGTCAGCTCGGGCGGCGACACGTCCAGATGGAGATGTACGTCGTTACGGGTGTGGTTCCCGGAGCCGGAGGACAGCCGGCGGTGCGAGGCGGCGAGGTTCGCTTCCTTCAGCACGCCCGAGAGATACGGCCACACCTCGAAACGGCGGGCCTTGAGGGTGACCACCCCGTTGTCCAGCCGGGACAGGTCCAGCAGCGTCTCCACCAGCCTGCCGAGCCGCTCCGTCTGCTTCAGCGCCGTGCGCATGGTCTCCGGATCGGCGGCGGAGACCCCGTCCACGACGTTCTCCAGGACGGCTCTCAGTGCCGCGATGGGAGTGCGCAGCTCATGCGAGACATTGGCCACCAGCTCCTTGCGGTGCAGGTCCACGGCCTCCAGGTCGTCCGCCATGAGGTTGATCGTCTGCGCCAGATCGCCGAGCTCGTCGCGCCGGCCGGCGCCCCGCACCCGCCGGGTGTAGTCGCCGTGCGAGATCGACCGGGCCACCCTCGTCATCTCGTCCAGCGGAGCCGTCAGCCCGTGCGCCACGAACTGGGTGATCAGCAGCGTCGCGATCACCGAGAACACCGTGATGAACCGCAGCTCGGTCCTGGTGCGCACCGCCACCATCAGCAGTCCGGTCGTGATGAACACCGAGACCACGACGAGCGTGCCCAGCTTGGCCTTGATCGAGAAAGGGCGCAGTCCGGACCCGGGCCGGGTCATGGCGCCGGGGTCTCCAGGGCGTAGCCGACACCGTGCACGGTACGGATCCGTTCCGCACCGATCTTCCGGCGCAGCGCCTTGATGTGGCTGTCGACGGTACGGGTGCCGGAGGCGTCCGCCCAGTCCCAGACCTCCGCGAGCAGCTGCTCCCGGGAGAGCACCGCGCGCGGTGTGTTGGCCAGGCAGACCAGCAGGTCGAACTCGGTCGGCGTCAGGTGGACGTCCTCCGCGCGGACCCGGACCCGGCGCTGCGCGTGATCGATCTCCAGCTCGCCGAGGCGCAGGATGCCGCTGCGCGGCGTCACCGCGGCCAGCGCCGCGCGCTCGACCCGGCGCAGCAGCACGTGCACCCGGGCCGCCAGCTCACGCATGGAGAACGGCTTGGTCATGTAGTCGTCGGCGCCGACACCGAGGCCGACCAGCATGTCGGTCTCGTCGTCCCGGGCCGTCAGCATCAGCACCGGCACCGGCCGTGTGGCCTGCACCCGGCGGCACACCTCCAGGCCGTCGAAGCCCGGAAGCATGATGTCGAGCACCATCAGGTCGGGCTGCCAGGCCTCGGCCGCATCCACGGCCGCGGGGCCGTCGAGCGCGGTCTGCACCAGAAAGCCCTCGGCCCGCAGGCGGGCGGAAATGGCGTCGACGATCGTTGCGTCGTCCTCGACCACCAGCACCCGGCGCTGAGCGCCCGGGGTGGCCGCGACACCGTTGTGGGTGGTGTGTGTCTGTTCCATCGCCCCGCCCCTGCCCGTTCTCGCGGGGGTCATTCCCCCGGACGCACGGTCTTCGCTTGTGAATTTCGTGGGTGATCCCGTTTGCCGTTCAGCAGCGTAAAGCCAGCAGACTGTTCCCGGCTACGCAGGGTGTAACGGCACGGGAACGGGTTGGACGCGAGCAGGTGGCAGAGTGTCTGCCTTGTGGCGCTTGGCCCCCGGGCGTCCAGGGGCCCCGGATACCCGGTGGGGGAACCTCAGCCGTCCCGAAGTGCGAGATGAACCACGTCGGGCACACCTCGGGCAACACGCACCTCTTCCGTCCTTACCTCACTGAATCCGGCATTCTGCAGGGCCTGTTCAAAGGCGGCGGACGGCTGCGCCGACCACACCGCCAGCACCCCACCCGGATTGAGCCGCTCCCGGCAGTCCGCCAGGCCGGAAGCGGAGTAGAGACTTCCGTTGTCCTCGGTGACGGTCCAGTCCGGTCCGTTGTCGATGTCCAGACACAGTGCGTCGTAACGGTCAGTAGTCGTACGCAGATACGTGACGAGATCCGTCGCCAGGATCGCCGTCCGTGGATCGGCGAGCGCCGCACCGGAGATCCGGGCCAGCGGCCCGTCCAGATGCCAGTCGATGATCGCCTTCTCCCGCTCGACCACCGCGATGCGCCCCCAGCGCGGCTCAGCGGCGGCATGCGCCAGCGAGAAGCCGACCCCGAGCCCCCCGACGAGCACGGCCGGATCCGTCCGCCCGGCGGGCAGTGCGGCGAGTGCGGCATCGATCAGCAGCCGTTCGGAGCGCCCGTCTGCGGTGTCCATCAGAAAGCACCCATTGGCGATGATCTCGAAGTCGTCCCCCCGCTCGCGCAGGACGACCTCCCCGTACGGTCCTTCGCGGCGGTCGAGTGTGACGGGGCTGTGAGCGGTGCGGCGGTCGGCGGTCGGCATGTCCTCGGTCTCCGGTAGGAGGCGGGCGGATTCCCACCATCCTCGCCGGACGGCGCCGCCGGGGCCAGGGAATCAGTGGATCAGGGCGGGGCGTGAGGAGTCGAAGGGTGTGGTCACCGGGGCTCCGGCCGTGCGCCGCGCACCACCAGGAGCGCCACCCCGGCCAGGTACGCCGCCACTGCCACCACCCACGCAGCCCCCTGCGGCCCCGGCTGCATCGGCCAGGCCCAGACGGCGGCCGCGCCGCCCGGGGTGCGGGGCGCCGTCAGGTAGACCGCTCCGCCGTAGACCGTCATCGGCAGCCAGCTCGGCCGGGCACCGATCAGCGTCACCGACCCGGCCGCCACTCCGGTCGCCCCGAGCACGTTGCGCACCATCCCCGGCGCGCCGAACGCCTCAGGATGCCCCGGCACCGCCAGCGCGAGTGCTCCGGCGGCGAACACGGTCAGGGTCAGCAGGTGCAGCAGCCGGCGCGGCCACCAGGGGCGTACGGCGGTCCGGTCCAGCTCGGCGGTGTACGCGTGCATGCCGGTGGAGATCGCGGCGGAGGCGAGCAGCGGAGCGAGCACCAGGACCGGGACGCGCCCGGTGTGGCTGAAGTGGTCCTGCAGCCGGTCCGCGGCCCAGGCGGCGACGAGCACGATGGCGGTCAGGGCGGCGGTGGTCTGGGGGAGGGCGCGGGAGCGGATGTAGAGGAGCGGTCCCTGCGCGGTGCTGTTCACAGGGCCGGCGGTAGCGGGGCAGCCGGGGAGTGAGGTCGTCGCCCAGGAGAGGGGTGCAGAGGCAGGCGAGGAAGAACCCGAGGTCGTTGCGCTCGAGTTCGCTGAGCAGGGTGTCGGCGCCGAAAAGGAGGATGCCGACGCCTTCGATCACGTCGAACGAGGCGTCGAGAGCGGCTTCGACGGTCCGGGCGGCGGCCCGGTCGGTCTCGGCAGGCTCGGTGTGCAGGGCGAGCAGCAGGTCCAGGTCGGAGACGCCGGGAATGGCCGTGCCCCGCGGAATGCTGCCGTAGAGGTAGGCGCTGTGCAGCCGCGTGGCGTCGAACGCGTCGGTGATCCGGGAGCGGGTCGCCTCGACCACGGGGGTGAACGCTGCCGGCACGCGGCTCAGCGAGCCTTCACGTCGGATCGTCCCGTCCTCGGCCAGGCCCCTGTCGGCCACGCGTGTGTCACCCATGCGGGCACTCTCCCCCGTGCGCAGGGCAGCGGCGAACGGATTATGCAGGTGGCGGGCGCGGCGGAAGGAAGATCGCTGAGAGCGAACGCAGCCCCGGGAACATTAAGTCGCTGAGGAGCATTGAGTCTGCATAGCTCAACTTGAATGCCGAAGGGGAGATCATGGCTACTGAGTCCCACGCGGTCACTCCGCTGACCTTGCCTGTGCTGCCGCTCGACGACGAGGTCGTGCTGCCCGGAATGGTGGTTCCTCTCGACCTGTCCGACACCGATGTGCGGGCGGCTGTGGAGGCCGCGCAGGCTGCCGTCCGGCCGGGTGGCGGCAAGCCCGAGGTGCTGCTCGTGCCGCGGATCGACGGGACGTACACCGGCACAGGTGTGCTCGGTACCGTCGAGCAGGTCGGCCGGCTCTCCGACGGAGACCCCGGCGCGCTCATCCGCGGCCGTGACCGGGTGAGGATCGGCGCCGGGACCACCGGACCCGGGGCCGCGCTCTGGGTGGAGGGGACACGCGTGGACGTGTCCGTCCCCGAGCCGCTTCCCGGTGTCGCCGCCGAGCTGGTCAAGGAGTACAAGGCCCTG
The DNA here is from genome assembly GCF_040608395.1 of Streptomyces sp. NPDC005181. Taxonomy (NCBI): domain Bacteria; kingdom Bacillati; phylum Actinomycetota; class Actinomycetes; order Kitasatosporales; family Streptomycetaceae; genus Streptomyces; species Streptomyces sp. NPDC005181. Next base: position 12,757 of record NZ_JBEXID010000006.1, on the reverse strand, counting down.
GCCACCAGCTGGCTGAAGAAGCGCGGCGCCTGGCAGGTCGTGGACCGGGTCCAGCAGATCGAGGACATCTCGGCGCTCGCCGACAATTCCGGTTACTCACCCTTCCTGACCACCACCCAGAAGGTGCAGCTCCTGGAGACCGCCGACGCGGTCGCCCGGCTGAAGCTCGCCATCCAGTGGCTCGGCGAACACCTCGCCGAACAGGATGTCGCCGAGTCCATCGCCAAGGACGTCCAGGAGGGTGTCGACAAGCAGCAGCGCGAGTTCCTGCTGCGGCGCCAGCTCGAAGCCGTACGCAAGGAGCTGTCCGAGCTCAACGGCGACCCGGAGGACGAGTCCGACGACTACCGGGCGCGCGTCGAAGCCGCCGATCTTCCCGAGCACGTCCGTGAGGCCGCGCTCAAGGAGGTCGACAAGCTGGAGCGCTCGTCCGACCAGAGCCCCGAGGGCTCCTGGATCCGGACCTGGCTGGACACCGTTCTCGAACTGCCGTGGGCCGAACGGACCGAGGACGCGTACGACATCCGCGCCGCCAAGGAGATCCTCGATGCCGAGCACGCGGGCCTGGAGGACGTGAAGGAGCGGATCACCGAGTACCTCGCCGTGCGCAAGCGCCGTGCCGACCGCGGCCTCGGAGTGGTCGGCGGGCGCCGCGGTGGTGCGGTGCTGGCCCTCGTCGGGCCTCCCGGCGTCGGCAAGACGTCCCTCGGTGAGAGCGTCGCGCACGCCATGGGGCGCAAGTTCGTCCGCGTCGCGCTCGGTGGTGTGCGGGACGAGGCGGAGATCCGCGGCCATCGGCGTACGTACGTCGGTGCGCTCCCCGGACGCATTGTCCGCGCCATCAAGGAGGCCGGTTCCATGAACCCGGTCGTCCTGCTCGACGAGATCGACAAGGTCGGCTCCGACTTCCGCGGCGACCCGGCCGCGGCGCTCCTCGAAGTCCTCGACCCGGCGCAGAACCACACCTTCCGCGACCACTACCTGGAGGTCGAGCTCGACCTCAGCGACGTCGTCTTCCTGGCCACCGCCAATGTCCTGGAAGCCATCCCGGAGGCACTGCTCGACCGCATGGAGCTGGTCAGGCTCGACGGCTACACCGAGGACGAGAAGGTCGTCATCGCCCGCGACCACCTGCTCCCGCGCCAGCTGGAGCGGGCCGGTCTGGAGAAGGACGAGGTCACCCTCGACGAGTCGGCGCTGCGCAAGCTGGCCGGCGAGTACACCCGCGAGGCGGGCGTACGCAACCTGGAGCGGGCCGTCGCCCGGCTGCTCCGCAAGGTCGCGGCCCAGCACGAGCTGGGCGACCGCGAGCTCCCGTTCACCGTCACCGACGAGGACCTGCGGGGTCTCGTCGGAAGGCCGCACCACGTCCCCGAGTCCGCCCAGGACCCGGCCGAGCGCCGCACCGCGGTGCCGGGCGTGGCGACCGGACTCGCGGTGACCGGTGCCGGAGGCGACGTGCTGTTCGTGGAGGCGTCGCTGGCCGATCCGGAGACCGGTGCCGCCGGACTGACCCTCACCGGCCAGCTCGGCGACGTCATGAAGGAGTCCGCGCAGATCGCACTGAGCTTCCTGCGGTCGCACGGCGCCGAGCTGGAACTGCCCGTCGCCGACCTCAAGGACCGGGGAACGCACATCCACTTCCCGGCGGGCGCGGTCCCCAAGGACGGCCCCAGCGCCGGTATCACGATGACGACGGCACTGGCTTCGCTGCTCTCCGGACGGCTGGTCCGTACGGATGTGGCGATGACCGGTGAGGTGTCGCTGACCGGACGGGTGCTGCCGATCGGCGGCCTGAAGCAGAAGCTGCTGGCCGCTCACCGGGCCGGGATCACCACCGTGGTGATCCCGAAGCGGAACGAGGCCGACCTGGACGACGTCCCGGCCGAGGTCCTCGACAAGCTGGAGGTCCACCCGGTGACGGATGTCCGGCAGGTGCTGGAGATCGCTCTCGCTCCGGCTTCGGCCAGGGCGGAGGAGAGGATCCCGGCCGCGGCGTGAGCGCCATGGCGTGACGGGCGTGGCATGACGTGCGCGGCCGGTCGGACGGCCCGTACCCCCGAGAGGGCGGTGCGGGCCGTTCCGCATGTCGCCGCGTATCCGCGTATCTGCGTATCCGGGCATCCGGTGGCGGGCCGTGCTCAGGGGCGGTAGATGGTGCCCGGTTCCGGCTGGGCCGGAGCCATCAGCTGAGGGACCGTCACAAAGGTGTAGCCGCGCTCCTTCAGCGCGTCGATGATGCCCGGCACCGCGGGCACGGTCCCTTTGTAGATGTCGTGCAGCAGGATGATGCCGTCCTTGCTCGCCTGGTCGAGTATCCGCTTCTTGATCAGCGCGGAGTCGGTCGTCGAGTAGTCCTTGGCGGTGGCGCTCCAGAGGATCTGTGCGAGCCCCAGATCCTTGCTGATGCCGGAGACCGTGTCGTCGGTCCGGCCCTGCGGCGGGCGCATCAGCCGCGGTTTCCTGCCGGTGATCTCCGCGATCGCGTCCTGCGTCTTCTCCAGCTCGGCGCGTATCTCGGCGGGCTTCCTGTCCGTCAGGATCTTGTGCGACCAGGTGTGGTTGGCCACCTCGTGGCCCTCCGCCTGGAGGCGGCGCACGGTGTCGGGGTGCTTGAGCACGTGGTCCCTGCCCAGCAGGAAGAACGTGGCGTGCACCTTCTTGTCCTTGAGGATGTCGAGGAGATGCGGGGTGTCGTCGCCCGGACCCGCGTCGAAGGTCAGCGCTATGCACTTCGCCTTGCGGCAGTCCACCGGGCCGAACGAGCCCTTGGCGTCGGATGCCGCGTCCGCCCGTTGTGAGGCCGGGGCGACGGTCTGCATCGAGCAGCCTCTCAGCGCCAAGGTGAGCGCCGTCACAAGAGCGGCGGCCAACCCCGTGCCGATCGACTTCGTCTTCCTGCGCAAGGCGGATCACTCCCTCGTGGTTGAACGGTGCGCACGGCGTGGGACAAGCAGGGACTATACATGCGGTGTATACATCGAATGCATAGGGGGCTCGGGATCCTGCTTGCGACGTGTGGTGCCCGGCCGGTGCGGGGCCTGTCGGTGCGGTGGACGCGACTGAGCCCCGGCGACGGGGTGCGTCACCGGGGCTCAGCGGGGCGGGGCTCAGCCGTTGGCGAGTGCCTGTACGCGGTCGAGGGCGCCGTTGAAGTGGTTGTGGTCGCCGACGTACGGGCCGGACGACGTGTACTGCCAGATGGTGTAGTAGCTCCAGCCGGCCGGGAGTTCGCCCACGGTGGTGTTGTAGCGGGCCACCCAGAGCGGGTCGGTGGTGGCGAAGCTCGAGTTGTTGCCGGTGCAGGTCTGCCACCAGCTGGTCGCGGTGTAGATGACCGCGTCGCGACCGGTGGGATCTGTGCACGGGCATTGCGTGCCTCCGAGGTCTCGGTGGGGGGATCTGCCGACTCAGGGGGCGGCTCGGCGCGCCCCTGTGACAAGTGATGGTGTGGACATGTCATGAGAGACGCTACGCACGTAGACCCGTGCGGCGGAAGGGGGCCTGGGCGCTGCCGTTGGTCTACGCCTGCGAAATACTGGCGGAGCTGCGGCGATGACCAGCGGTGAAAGAAACTTTCAGCGGCAGGAAAGCTCATGAGGGGTGTTGACGTGCACGGGAGCGAAAGCGGTAGTGGGCCCGGCGCGACCGGGGCAAGTGGTGTGGACCAAGAATTCCTGGCACTGGAGCGGGAGTTGGCCGTCTTCCTGCGCCGGGCACGGTCGAGCTCCGGCGAAATGGCACGCGAGGTCCACCCCGAACTGGAGGCCGCGGCGTACGGGCTCCTCGTACAGCTGGAGTCGGCCGGACGGCAGCGGGCCACCGATCTCGCGGCGTACTTCGGGGTCGGCAAAGCGACCATGAGCCGTCAACTGCGTGCCCTGGAGGACCTCGGACTGGTGGCGCGCGAGCCCGATCCGGCCGACGGGCGGGCCTCCCTCGTCCATCTCACCGACGAGGGACTCGCACGCTACCGCAGCGTTCGCGACGCCCGCCGCGAGCGGTACGTGCGCAAGCTCGCCGACTGGGACCGGGCCGAGGTGGCGGAACTGGCCCGGCTGCTGCACCACTTGAACGCCCGCGCCGAGGAGTGAACGCGGGCCGCCGCCGAACCGGGCCCCGAACCGGACGCGAGGCCCCGGGGCAACCCCTGCCCGAGTGGCCTACAGCAGCGCGTAGACCGCCGTGGCATCGTCGTGCGTCTTGCCGTGCCGCAGATACGCACGCTCCGCGTCCGCACCCTCCAGTGCCCTGACCCGGTCGATCAGCCCCTGTGCGCCTTCCTTGTGGAGCACCCCGAGGCAGGCCGCCCAGCCGCCTTCGCTGAACATCTCCGTCCAGCGGCTCGCCCCGTCCGTCAGCGCGGCCATCGCTCGCACCTCCGCGCGCGGCGTCCGCCCGGTCACCGCGCGGGCCGCCACCGAGGGGTCGGCAGCGGCGGTGAAGAAGCCGCCCTCCTTGTTCCGCACCTGCGCGTCGGCGATCGCCTCGGTGGCCAGGGAGCCCGGCGGCAGCCGGTCGAGCCGGTCGTCGAGCAGCGCGCGTACCGAGCCGTCCGTCGACTCGATCAGCAGCGCCGAGTCGGAGAGCACCAGGTGTTCGATCTCGTGTTCGTCCCAACGCGCCATCACGACGGTCGCCTGCGGCGTACGCACGTGAGAAAGGTCACAGCAGGAGCGGTGTGCGTCGGCGGTGCGCCGGATGGACTCGGCGAGGATCTCCGTGAGGGCCAGATCTCGCCGCGAACCCGACAGTTCGACCAGGGAGCCGCCCAGCCGTGCGGTGAACCACGGGACGGAGTGCACACAACCGTCGTCCCCCTGCGGCGGAGTGACGCCGTCGAGCAGGACCAGCGTCCCGCCCTGGCCGGAGGCGGGAAGTGCGGTGGCTGCCCAGTCCTCGTTGGGGCGCTCGGGGCTACCGGGGACGGTGGCGAGTTCGATACGCATACGGCCAGTCTGCACGATGCCTTCACCGACCCTGCACGCGCGCGGCGTTGGGCCGTACGAGCAGGTCAGCCGTCCCCCGTGAGCGGAAGGAATGGCTCCGAGCGGGGTGCGGGCGGGCATCCTGCCAAAGCCTGCGCGGAAGTTCCAGCCCACGGCCCGGGTGTGCGCGACGATGCGCGTGGAGAGACTTGTTCGTCAACTCTGGAGTGATGTTCACTCGTTCAGGTGGCGGAGCGGTTGATGCGGGCCCCCCTCTCAAAAGCACTGGAATGGTCAGAAGCCGTACCAGGGGTCGGGGTGCCGCTCCATGTGACCGAGCGTCACCTCTGCTTCAAGGGTGGACGAGTCAAGATTGCGAGCACCGGTGCAGAAGAAGCGGCCTCGGAGCAAGGGCAGCAAGCGAAGCGGTTCCGGGGCGACACCTCTGCCGCCGGCCGAAGGTGAGCCCACCCGGCGCACCGTACGCGTACGCAGCCGGCTGGTCGCCGGTGTCGCGGTCGTCGGTATCACCGTCATTGCCGCGGGCGCGCCCGCGGCGCTCGGCGCCTCAGCCGAACTGAACGAGTCCCAGCGGTTGGTCACGCTCGCCGAGCTGAATCAGCAGGCGGTGGCGCTTGCGCACGCCCTCGCGGACGAGCGCGACGAGGTCACCGCCTACATCGCGAGCGGCCGGGACGAGAAGTCCGGCCCCAAGAGCGACGGACCCAGCAGCCGCAGCGCCCGCGTCGACCAGCAGGTCGACGAGATCCGCGCCACGGCCCCCGCGGGGCTGCGCCGCGACCTCTCCACGATCCCCTCGCTGCGCCGCACCGCGCTCACCGGCAAGGGCTCGGCGCTCGCGGCCCATCAGGCGTACTCCGAGGTCGTCGCCAAGCTGCAGGACCTCGCCGACGAACTCGCCGAGAAGACCCCGCCGCGGGCCGCCGAGGCCACCCGTGCGCCCCTTGCCCTCGGCCAGGCGGCCGAGCAGGCCTCCGCCACCCGCGGGCTGCTGGTCGCCGCGCTGTCGGTTCCCCGCGCAGTGGCCACCGTCCCGCAGATCGACCCGTTCACCGGGCTGCCCGTGCAGACCCAGGACGAGGGCCCGAGCGAGGACGACCGCAACCGTGACGAGCTGAGCGCCGCTGCTCAGCAGGCCAGGGTCCGCGAGCTCGCTGCGCTCGCCGACTTCGACCAGGCCGCGGGCTCCACCGCCCGCGAGAAGCTCTCCTCCACCGTCACCGGGCCCGAGGTCAACAGCGCGGAGAAGTACCTCGCCGCGCTCACCGACCGCCCCGAGCTGTCGGACTCCGACCAGCGGGCCGACCGGAAGAAGGTCGAGGCGGCGCTCTCCGCCCGCATCGACCGGATGCGCAGCGCCGAGTCCGCACTCGGCACCGCCCGGATCCAGCGACTGGAGCAGCTGCGCGACGACGACGTCACCGCGCTCGAACTGCACATCGCGCTCCTCGGTGGCTGTCTGCTGATCGCCGTCGGCGTCTCCACCGCCGTGGCCCGCACGCTCACTCAGCCGCTTGCCGTCCTGCGGATCGGCGCCGCCCGCCTCGCCGCCGAGCCCGGCACCGCCGAGCCGGTCCGTTACACCGGCCGCAACGACGAGTTCGCCCAGGTCGTACGGAACCTCAACGCTCTGCACGGCAAGCTGCAGGGGCTGCTCCACGAGTTCAACGGCCGGTTCGAGAACCTGGACAAGGAGCGCGGCGAACTCATCGCCGGGCACGAGACCCTGTCCCTCCAGCGCGCCGAACTCCAGGTCCGCACGGCCGACCTGGCCGCCCAGCTGGAGCGGATGAAGAACACGGTCCACCACACCTTCGTCAACCTTTCGCTGCGCACCCTCGGCCTCGTCGAGCGCCAGCTCGGCGTCATCGAGAGCCTGGAGGAGCGCGAGCAGGACCCGGAGCGGCTCTCCACCCTCTTCAAGCTCGACCACATGGCCACGGTCATGCGCCGCCACAGCGAGAACATGCTGGTCCTCGCGGGCGCCGAGCACGGCCACGGACACTCCGGCCCTATCCCTCTGGTCGACGTCCTGCGCGCGGCCATCAGCGAGATCGAGCGGTACGAACGGGTCACCATCCAGTCGCTGCCGCCGCACGCCCAGCTCGCCGGCTTCGCCGCCGACGACCTCAGCCACCTGATCGCCGAGCTCCTGGAGAACGCGACCTCCTTCTCGCCGCCGGATTCCCATGTCCAGCTCTCCGGCTGGCTGCTGGAGTCCGGCGAGGTGATGCTCTCCGTGCAGGACGAGGGCATCGGGATGTCGTCCGTACGGATGGGCGAGCTCAACGCCCGGCTGGCCGACCCGTCCTCGTTCGAGGCGGGCCAGCAGAGCGCGGACGGAGCGGGCCTCGGACTCCAGGTGACGTCGCTGCTGGCGGCGCGGCACGGGGTGCGGGTCCAGCTGCGTGAGCAGAAGGGCAGCGGTGTGACGGCGGTCGTCGTGCTGCCGCAGGCGCTGCTCCCGAAAGCGCCGCCGACCGCCACCCCGCCGCCGGTACGGGTGCCGGGGGAGGCGCCCGCGCTCAACCTGCCGGGATCGGTGGCCGAGGCCAACTCCAACTCCCTGCCGGGCCGGACGCTCGCGCTGCCCGGTGACCGGCTGATCGCCGCGGCCGAGCAGTCGATCCGCGACGCGGGAGCGGAGCCCGGCACCGAGCCGGTGGCCGCGCCTGCACCGGGGCCGGCCGTAACCGGGCCGGTGGCCGCCGAGCCGCCTGCACCTGAGCCGGTCGCTGCCGAGACCGAGGCCGAGACCACGATGCAGTTCCGGCTCCCCGAGGTCCCGGAGACCTTGCCGGCCCCGGCGGCGTCCGACCCGTACGCCATCGGACCGGACCGCCACGAGCGCACCGCGGACGCGAGCCAGGAGCCCTTCGCCGTTCCCGCCCCGGCCGTCACCACCGTCGCGGAGGCCATCCCCGGCCCCAGGGAGCCGGAACCACAGCAGCAGCCGCAGGGTGTCCGCATCACCGACAAGGGGCTGCCCAAGCGCACCCCCAAGGTCGTGAAGCCCGCTTCCGCCCCGGCCACCGAGCGCAAGGGCAGCCTGGACAAGGAAGCGCTGCGCCGTCGCCTCGGCGGCTTCCATCAGGGCGCGAAGGACGGCCGCCGCGATGTCGAGGCGGAGATCGCCGAAGGCGTCGGCAGTGCCGTCGGCGTCGACCCGGCCCTCGACGTCGACCGGGGCGAACGCACCGTACAGACCGAGTACACCGAGCTGGCAGACCGTTCCGGCGGTCGAACCGATGACACGGGGGACACAGTCGAGGAGGCACGCAGTTGACTGCGCCCAGCACATTCGGGCTGAGTACCGAAGCCCGGAACCTTCACTGGTTGCTGAGCAATCTCGTCGAGGAGGTGCCAGGGGTCCACTCGGTCACGGTCGTCTCGTCCGACGGACTGATGCTGCTCTCCTCCGACCCCGGCCACCACGCAGCCAGAGTGACGGGTCGGCAGGACGGCCCCAGGGGCTCCAGCGCCGACCTCGCGACCATCGTCTCCGGCATCGGCTCCCTCACCATCGGTGCCGCGAAGCTGATGGACAGCGGAGGCGTCAAGCAGACCATGGTCGCCATGGACGAGGGCAGCGTCTTCGTCATGTCGATCAGCGACGGATCCCTGCTCGGCGTGCACGCCACCCCCGACTGCGACATGAGCGTCATCGCTTACCACATGGCGCTCTTCGTCGGCCGTGCCGGACACGTACTCACCCCCGAACTCCGCAGTGAACTGCGCAAATCGATGGAGAGCGCCCAGTGATGCCCGCTGCTGAACCCGCCCGCAGGCTCCCCGTCCGCGGTTCCGACCGACGGCCTGCCCGGGTCCGCCCGTACTCGCTCACCGGCGGCCGCACCCGCTTCGGTCACGTCCTCCTCGTCGAGACGTTCGTGGCCGCGCTCGAAGCGCCCGAGGAGCGCCGCGAGCTCACCAACGGCAACCTCGCCACGCGGGTGATGCCGGAGCTCCAGGCCATTGTCGAAATCTGCCGCCGCATGCGTACGGTCGCGGAGATCTCGGCCCTGTTGAAGATGCCGCTCGGCGTGGTCCGAGTGCTGCTCAGCGACTTGGCCGACCAGGGAAAGATCCGTGTGTACGGGACCGGTCACGGCACCGGCCAGCCCGACCGCGCACTGCTCGAAAGGGTGCTGAATGGACTCCGCCGTCTCTGACTCGCTGCTGTCCGTCCCGCGTCAGCCGGGACCGGAGAGCCAGACCGAAGAGTCACTGCAGGCATGGCAGCTGGACCACACCAGGGCTCCCATAGCCACGAAGATCGTGGTCGCGGGCGGGTTCGGCGTGGGCAAGACGACCTTCGTGGGATCGGTCTCCGAGATCACCCCGCTGCAGACCGAAGCACTGATGACCCAGGCCAGCGAGGAGACCGACGACCTCACCGCGACGCCCGACAAGGTCACCACGACCGTCGCGATGGACTTCGGCCGTCTGACCCTCGACGACGACCTCGTGCTGTACGTGTTCGGGACTCCCGGACAGCAGCGCTTCTGGTTCATGTGGGACGACCTGGTGCGCGGCGCGATCGGTGCGGTCGTGCTCGCCGACACCCGGCGGCTCTCCGACTGCTTCCCCGCGCTCGACTACTTCGAGAGCTGTGGACTGCCCTACATCGTGGCCGTCAACCACTTCGAGGGAACACCCGGATTCGAGCCGGAGGACGTCAGGGAGGCCCTGACCATACCCCCGCACGTACCCGTTGTGATCATGGATGCGCGTAACAGGATCACTGTCGTCGAGTCGCTGCTGGCCCTTGTGGGCCACGCTCTTGACGCCACACCCGCATAGACACGACACGCGCACGTACACGTAGACGTAACGGAGAACCGCGATGCGGAAGATACTCATAGTCGGAGCCGGCCAGTCCGGTCTTCAGCTCGCCCTCGGACTGCAGTCCAGTGGGTACGAAGTCACCCTGATGTCCAACCGCACGGCCGACGAGATCCGGTCCGGCCGGGTCATGTCGACGCAGTGCATGTTCGACACCGCGCTGCAGCACGAGCGCGACCTCAAGCTCAACTTCTGGGAGTCCCAGGCCCCGCGCATCGAGGGCCTCGGCGTCTCGGTCGCCGCCCCCGACTCCTCGCGCGCCATCGACTGGGTCGGCAAGCTGGACGGCTTCGCCCAGTCCGTCGACCAGCGCGTGAAGATGGCCGGCTGGATGGAGACGTTCGCCCAGCGCGGCGGACAGCTCGTCATCCACGGTGCGGCCGTCTCCGACCTCGACTACTTCTCGCGCACCTACGACCTGGTGATGGTCTCCGCGGGCAAGGGCGAGCTGGTCTCCATGTTCGGCCGGGACGCGTCCCGTTCGCCGTTCGACGCCCCGCAGCGGGCGCTGGCCGTCGCGTACGTACACGGCATGGGCCCGCGCCCCGAGCACCCCGAGTTCGACGCGGTCCGCTGCAACCTGGTCCCGGGCGTCGGCGAGCTCTTCGTGATGCCGACCCTGACCACGTCCGGCCGCGCCGACATCCTGTTCTGGGAGGGCATCCCGGGCGGCCCGCTGGACGTGTTCCAGGGCATCAAGGACCCCTCCGAGCACCTCGCGAAGACGCTGGAGCTCATGGAGCAGTTCACGCCGTGGGAGTACGCGCGTGCCACCAAGGTCGAACTGACGGACGCCAACGGCACTCTGGCGGGCCGTTACGCCCCGACCGTCCGCAAGCCGATCGGCCGGCTGCCCGGCGGCGGTCTGGTGCTCGGCGTGGGGGACGTCGTCGTCGCCAATGACCCGATCACCGGTCAGGGCTCCAACTCGGCCTCCAAGTGCGCCGACGCGTACCTTCGGTCGATCATCGAGCACGGCGACCGTCCGTTCGACGCCGACTGGATGCAGTCCACCTTCGACCTCTACTGGGACACCGCGCAGCACGTCGTGAAGTGGACGAACGCCATGCTCGGCGTACCGCCGGAGCACGTGCTGAACCTGATCGGGGCCGCCGGTCAGCTCCAGCCGGTCGCCGACCGCTTCGCCAACGGGTTCGACAACCCGGCGGACTTCGACAACTTCTTCTTCGACCCGGAGAAGACGAACACGTACCTGGCTCAGGTATCCGGGGCCGCGTCGGCCGCCTGACCTGCGAAGCAGCGGTTAGCGTTGGTCAACGCTGGTGGTTGTGGGCCGTCCTCGGACGGCCCACAGACGACCCGAAGGGAGAGCTCAGCCAGCAAGCGGCACCGGGTGCGGAACAGCTGGAGTACTAAGGGGCGCTAATAGAACCGGTCGAAAGCCCGGCTGTAGCCCTCGTCGTAGCCGTCAGGGAAGCCCCGCGCCCACTTAGCGTCCCTCGCGCTGTAGCCGTAGCCCTGGTTTCGATACCTGGAACTGCGGTCGCAGTCGTCCTTCGCATCGGAGTATCCGTTGCGGAAGTCCTGCCGGTAGCCGTCCTTGTAAGGACGGGCGACGGCGTCGTGCTCGGCTGTTGCCTGCGCAGGTTTGGGAGCGGCTGACGCCTGTGAGATGACCGCTGGCACGAATGTCAGGCTGCCGGCGAACAGAGCTGAGCAGAGAGTCGCGAACGCCTTGTTGGTGCGCATAGGATTCTCCTTCGGTCTGCGAGTATTGGCATGCGCTTTCATGCTTCTCCGGGCCTGACCCCGGCGCGACATCAGCTAGGTTCCGCATGCGAAAGGCCCGTGACTGGTCATCAGTCACGGGCCTTGATGGCGTTGGTGCGTTCCGCACCGGCTTTCAGACGCATTCCGTCACGTCTCGCCTTTGAGGGCCCGCACTACTTTCGTGCCACGTCCGCCACCGCGTCATGGGCAGTCGAACGCCTAGCGGAAGAAAAAGCGACCAGGTAAAGACATCGATGGATCCACCTGAGGCAAGCTCATCGGCAAAGGCTAACTCCGTTAGTTGAAGTCGGCAGTGCCGCCGAAGAAATCCGCGCCGCCGAGGGGTGCTGCCCGCGCTGGACGCCCCCATCTCCCCCCATCTCCCTGTCAACCTGATATCACACGACATCACCAAGGAATCCGAATTCCTCATGAATGCCTATGCGATGGGCCTCTCGTTTGACAACGAGAGCTCAGAGTCGTCCTCTGGGATGAAGAGGCGCGTGAACGTGCCGCCGCTGCGAGCAGTCGATGCCGACCGATGAGCTTTACCTCGTGGTGTTTCCGAGATCGATCCCTTGACTGGAGGCTGTCATGCGTTGCAAGTCGACACTCATCTTGCTCGGCCCGGCACTCCTCGCCTCACTCACGCTTTCGCAGGTGACGGGCGCCGGAGTCGCGCTCGCCGAAACGCCGGCGAGCAAAACCTCGAGCGCCGCCCTCCCGGCCGTAGGACAGCGATGTGAAGATCTCAAAGCGGCAATGAATCATGCTGCCGCGATGCTAGATCATCTGGGGGAGGGCGGACTCACGTCTGACGAAGTGGCGTACAGCGACCAATGGGGTGCTGCATATATCATTGCCTTGATGGCATATAACCGAGAATGTAAGGGCTATAACCCCTACCACCCGGGCCACCACTTCGAGAAGGACCCACCCAAGCTCAAGGCGCCAACCGCAACCCGAGTCAACTAGCCTCGATCTTTCGTGACGGCCCGTCGAATTCTTCGACGGGCCGTCACGAAAGATCGAGGCTAACTTCCCGACTTCGAACGCGACTCGAACTTGACCAGCGTTTTCTCAGTTAAGCAAAGCGACCGCGCAGGCATGGGAGAGTAATGCTCAAGCCCTGTCGATGCAAACATTCAGTGCGACCGCAGCGTGTGACGGTTTCGGGTGTGTGGTGACGGCTGGTGACCGAGTGGTCAGCGGCTGTCGGAGCGGGGGTGTCA